>JAFUZY010000058.1 GCA_017476375.1 Eubacterium sp. | reverse complement strand
AAGGCTGTCGGCTATCAGCTTCAGTATGTTCAGGGCGACGGAAAGGACTTTTCGGCTGCAAAAACCGTTAATGTCAAGGATAAGGCGAAATCCTCTTATGTTATAAAAGACCTTAAGGCAAAGAAAACATATTCGGCAAGGGTCAGAACATATATCACCTACGGCGACGAAACCCTTGTCGGAAAATGGAGCGATGATTCCTCTGTTAAAATACAGGAAAAGATTGAAATGCCCGACGATATAGACCCGAGCAAGCCGATGATTGCTTTAACCTTTGACGACGGACCGGGATATAACGGCGCATCGGATAAAATCCTTGATGTTCTTGAAAAATATCAGGCAAGAGCAACCTTCTTTATGGTTGGCCAGAATGCAAAAGACCATCCGAAAAACCTCAAGAGAAAGGTTAAACTCGGATGCGAGCTTGCAAACCATACCTGGAATCATAATCACTACGGAAAGAACGTTACCCCCGACGATATTAAAAAGTGTTCAAAAGCAATTTACGAAGCCTGCGGACAGTATCCGACGGCGTTCCGTTCACCCGGAGGAAACACAACCTCAACCATCAGAACCGAATGTAAATCTGAAAATATGCCTCTTTACTATTGGTCGCTTGATACTCAGGACTGGAAATACCGCGACGCAACAAAGGTTTATAACGCTGTTATGAAGCATGTTGAGGACGGCGATATAATCCTTATGCACGAGATATACGATTCAACTGCAAGTGCGGTTGAAAAGATGGTTCCCGAGCTTATTAAGAAGGGCTATCAGCTTGTTACCTGCGAAGAGCTTATTCTTGCAAAAACAGGAAAACGCCCCGTACCGGGCGAGCAATATGTTAACGCCACATCAATAAATAACAAAACATCATAAAATTAAGCCTCGCACCAACCTTGCGAGGCTTAATATAATTACGAATTACGAGTGACGAATTACGAATTAATGGTCTTGCAGACGGCAATTATAGTCGTCGTGTCAAGCACCCCGAAATTCCTCATTCCACACTCCTGATTCCTCATTCGCGAAGCGCTATGTCCCCATTGATTCGAGAGAACGCATTTCTATCTGAAGAGTGAAGAGTTAAGAGTGAAGAGTGAAGAGTTTCGGGTCGCTTCGCTCCGATTATATTGCTGACGAGCAATGCTCGTCCCTACGGTTTTCTTATAAATCTTGAACTTTGTAGGGACGATTATCAATCGTCCGTTATTATATAATTGCCGTGCGCAGCACCCGAAATTCCTCATTCCTCATTCCTCATTCCTAACTATTATAAGGAGTAAAAATATGCAAAGACGATGGTTCAAGGGCGACACCCATCTTCACACAACAAATTCCGACGGCAGCCTTCATCAGTATGAACTGATTGAGCGTTGCAAAAAACTTGGGCTCGACTGGATAATAATAACAGACCATAATTTCAACACCGTTGAAAAATCATATTCGAGCGACGGCTTAACCGTTATTCAGGGTCAGGAGCTTACGGGCTACAACGGCCACATCAATGTATGGGGAGCAAAGATTCCGTTTGAACCGCCATATACTCTTGATACCATTGAGGACTATAAAAAAATCACCGAAAAGGCAAGGGAAAACGGAGCAACAATCAGCGTTAATCATCCGTTTTGCTCAAACTGCCCCTTCAGGATGGAGCTTGACGAATATCCGATGGACTGCGTTGAGGTTTGGAACACAATTCAGCACACGGACAACACAAAGTGCATAAGCTGGTGGGCTGATAAGCTGCTTGAAGGCAAGCGTCTACCGGCTGTCGGCGGTTCGGATTTCCACAGAAATTATGCCGGAATTGATATGCTTGCAATGCCAACAACAATAACCCTCGCAAAGAGCAATTCGCCCGAGGATATTTTGCAGGCAATAAGAGAGGGCAGAAGCGTTGTTACAAACAGACCCGACGCTTCAATGATTTATCTTTCTGTCGGCGACGCACAGCTTGGCGACGCTGTTGAGCTTGGCGGCGGTTTAACCGGAGAATGCACCGTTACTAAGCTCAAGCTCGGCTTCACTCTCAGAATCTATAACAACGACAAGGTTATTTATTCGCATACTGCGAGCGTTTTTGAAAAAGAGCATAAAGCCGTTTTCGGAATAAAGGAAAAGGGCTTTATAAGAGCTGAAATCGACTATTCCGTCAGGGGCGCTGTTAAAAAGCTTATCGGCTTTGCGGAAAACAAATTCCTATCTGGCAGGAATGTTGCTCCTCCGCCGACTGCGGATGAGCTTTTCTGGGCATTTACAAACCCGATTTGGATAATATAGAGCCGTAAACGGCTCAATGAATTGCCTTAATGGCATTATTAAGCAATTCAATTCACGGAGCAAAACCAATTCATGACGAAGTCAAATCATTATTAATAACTTTATATATAAAAAATCTTCCTCTGTTTTATGAGGAAGATTTTTGTTTTTATATGTATTTCAAAGTATCAATAATATCTTCAATTACGGGAACATCGGGGCGCAAGTCCTGATTTTTAAACCAGCCGTGGTTCATTCTTATCGCCCTCATTCCCGCATCAAGAGCGCCCTTAATATCGTTTATCGGATGGTCGCCCACATAAACACATTCTTCGGGTTTTAGTTTCAGCAGTCTTGCGGTATATCTGAAAAGCTCGGGGTCGGGCTTATGAACCCCGACATCACCGCTTACAACAACAATATCGCAAAACTCCCTGAGTCCGCTCGTGTCCATTTTATGGTTTTGAAGATATGATGGTCCGTTTGTTACAACTCCAGTTATATATCCCCTGTTTTTAAGCTCTTTGAGAAGGGGCTTTGAATTTTTGAAAATAACATTATGGTCGCCGAATTTAATGTCATAATGATTTGCAAGCTCCTCGGCAGGCGGAGCATCCTTCCAGCCCCACATTTCGCATAGCAGCCTACACCATTCAACCCTGTTAACATATCCACCCTTGCCCGTTACACGCATATCCTCCTTGCGTTTTTCCTTTTCTTCATCGGATAAATCGGGAAGATATTCTGCAAAAAAGGTATCCATATAATGCTCAAATGCAAGCGTTCTGTCCTGCAGGGTTTCGTCAAAATCAAATAATACTGCTTTTATCATTTTCAAGCTGTTCCTTTAAGTCGCTCAGAGAAGAAAAGGCTCTTTCCTCTCTTATGTATCTTATCAGTTCAATTCTGATATTTTTTTCATATAAATCGCCCGTAAAATCAAAAATATGGCTTTCGCTTATCGGCTCTTCGAGGCGGAAGCTCGGGCGGATTCCGATATTTGTAAATGCTTTAAACATTTTTCCGTCTATCTCGGCTCTGCTTTCATAAACGCCGAATTTCGGAACAACAAGCCCCTTTGGAAGCTTTTGATTTATTGTCGGGAATCCGATTGTTCTTCCTCTTTTGTCGCCATGCTCAACCTCGCTTTCAAAGGTGAAGGCGTATCCGAGCATTTCATTTGCCTCTTCAATTCTTCCCTCGTTTACACAGGCTCTTATTCTTGTTGAATTAATCGGCTCGCCTTTATAATCAAGATGCTCAAGAATACGCACCCAAACATCCTTTTCCTCAAGGTACTTTCTTAAATCCGAAGCCGACCACATTGCGTTTTTGCCAAACCTGAAATTATATCCGCAAAGAAGCATTTCGGCGCCAAGCTCTTTAAGCAGAATGTTATCAACAAACTGCTTTGCATCCATATTTTTTATCTCTTCAAATTCAGCAAAAACGGCATTTGGAAAACGCCGTTCAAAAATGCTTTTCTGAAGAAGAGAAAACCTATTGTTAACGCAGTAGATAACAACGTTTTTTGCACCTGTTACAACAGTTTTATGTGCGCGGTGCATTCCGTCGAAATCGCCGAGCGCTATTGCTTTTCTTTGAGTTTCCATTCAAATTACCTGTTAATCAATAGACGAAGAACCCTGAGTTCTTCGTTTTCATTTTTGCCCAAGCCTAAGAATTGCTTATCAGACGAATAAACAAGGCAGATTTCGTTTACCTCAGGCGGATTCTTAACTCTTTTAATATCCAGCGCTCCGCCGTTTTTAAAACGGATTGACTGAGCTTGCGAAATGAAGATTTTTTTATACCCTTCAAAAATCTCTTCAACGCTGAAAATCAAATCATCAAACGAAAGTCCTTCGTCTTTTCTGCGCTGAAGCTCGCTCAGAGAAACGCTCTTTGATAAATCAAAACCGCAGGCAAGCGTTCTTTTAAGCTCTGTCATAACCGCTCCGCAGCCGAGAGCCTTTCCGATGTCGTCGATAAGCGACCTTATATATGTTCCCTTTGAGCAGAGAACATCAATTTTATATTCATTGTTGTTTGCCTCAAGCAGCTCGAGCTTCTTTATTTCAACCCGGTTAGGTTTTCTTTCAATCTCGATTCCCTTTCTTGCAAGGTCATAAAGACGAACACCGTCAACCGATTTTGCGCTGAACATCGGCGGATACTGGCTGATTTCCCCCCTGAAATTATCAAGAATGCTTAAAACATCCTCCTTCGTTGCGAAAACTTCGCTCTCGCTCAAAACCTTCCCCGTTATATCAAGGGTATCGGTTGTTTTGCCGAGAATGAATTTTGCTTCGTAGCGTTTATCGCTTTCGGGAAGATAATCAAGAAATTTTGTTGCCCCTCCGAGCATAACAGGCAAAACGCCCGTTGCCATCGGGTCGAGCGTTCCTGTGTGACCTGCCTTCTTTTCGCCGATTATTCCGCGAACCTTGGCAACAACGCCGAAGGAGGTTATATCTTTATCTTTGTTAATGCAAATAATTCCTGTCATTTTCAGTTATTTCAACAGCTCTTCACACTTTGCAACAAGGCGCTTTTCAGCCTCTTCAACGGAGCATTCAAGACGGCAAGCCGCCGCCTGCTTATGTCCGCCTCCGCCAAAGAATGAGGCAAGCTTTGCAGCGTCAACGCTTTCAAATGTTCTTATCGAGCATTTACATTCGCCGTTCGGCTTTTCACGGATGGTTAAACCGATTTCAACGCCCTCAATCTGACGGGTTAAGGGCGCAATCGCCTCGGTTTCGTGTTCCTTTGCGCCTGTTTGTTTATACATATCCTGCGTTATGGTTATAACGCAAACCCTGTCGTTGCTGAAAAATTGCATTCCCTCAATTGCAAGGCGTTCAAGCGCAGCATATGTTTTTGTTTTTGTTTCAAACATAATTCGGTTGATAAATCCGTTTTCAGCGCCTAATTCAACAAGCTCAGCCGCCGCCTTGAAGGTGTTTGCGGTTACGCTTGAATATCTGAAGCAGCCTGTATCGGTTGAAATTCCCGTAAACAGGCAGTCTGCAATCTCTTTATCAACTTCAACGCCAAGCTTTTTAACAACCTCAAGGATTGTTTCACACGCCGCAGCAGCATCAACATCAAGAAGCAGCTTTTTTGCATATTCGGAATTTGACTTATGATGGTCGATGCACAAATCAATCCTGTTTTCATATTTTTCGCATAAGTCGCCGAGAAGATTCGGCGTTGCAACATCAACTGCAACAATAAAATCCTCTTCAAATTCGGGCATTTTCAGCTCCTTGAATATGCTCATATATTTACTTGGAATTTCGTCTGCACAAATAACCCGCGCCTTTTTGCCCGTTTTCAGAAGCGCCCTGCAAAGCCCGAAGCCTGCGCCGAGCGTATCTCCGTCGGGGTGAGCATGGGTCAGGATAAGAATATTATCCTGCTCCATAAGCATTTTTGCGCATTCATCAACATTAATTCTCATCATCTGTTTCCTCAGGGATATCAAGTGAGTTTAGTTTGCTAAACAAATCAAATCCTTTTTCAATTGAATCATCGGCAATGAATTTCAGCTCGGGAGTTTTGCGAAGGTGGAGCGAGGAGGATAATCTTTTTCTGATGAATCCGCCGGCCGCCTTGAGCCCCTTAACAGACTCCCTTGCCTTTTCCATTCCCTGTAAATCGCTGATATAAACCTTTGCCCAGCTTAAATCATTGCTCACATCAACCTTAACAATGCTAATCATTTCGCTTACTCTCGGGTCTTTTACCTCTCTGAGAATATGAATAAGCTCTCTTTTAATATCCTCGGTTATTCTGTCTATTCTGTAACTTGGCAAAACTATCACCTCAAATTATAAATCACACTTATAATCGGGCGTGGGCAGAGCCCACCCACAATTCATAATTCATCATTCATAATTCATAATTTTTTAATCGCGGTATTCTTCAACGATATAAGCTTCAAATATATCGCCTGTCTGAATATCATCAAATTCCTTGAGAGAAATTCCGCATTCATAACCCGAAGAAACTTCCTTAACCTCATCCTTGAATCTCTTGAGGTTAGCAAGCTCAACATCGGCAATCTGCTTGCCGTTTCTGATAACGCGAACCTTTGCATCCCTTCTGATTGTTCCCGACGTTACGATTGAACCTGCAATAGTTCCTGCAGATGAAATCTTGTATACCTCGCGAACCTCCGCAGTTCCCGTGTCAACATCGCGGTATTTGGGAGCTCTCATTCCTCTCATTGCGTTTTCAATATCTTCAATAGCATCATAAATAATGTTATATGTTTTAATTTCGATTCCGTCACGCTCGGCACTTTCCTTTGCAACCGGGTCAACGTCAACCGCAAAGCCAACGATGATTGCATTTGAAGCGTTTGCAAGCATAACGTCGCTTTCGTTAACCGTTCCGACTGCGCCGTGGATAATCTTAACGCGAACCTCATCGTTTTCAATCTTGAGAAGCGACTGCTTAACAGCCTCAACAGAGCCCTGAACATCAGCTTTAACGATAATGTTAAGCTCTTTCATTTCGCCCTCCTGAAGAGTGTCAAAAAGGGTGTCAAGAGTAACCTTCTGGAATGCCTTGAATTCCTCTTCCTTAGCTTCTTCCTTGCGCTGCTCAACAAGTCTTCTCGCAAGCTTCTCATCCGAAACGGCATTGAATAAATCGCCGCTCATCGGAGCTGCGTCAAGACCCATAATCTCAACGGGAACAGAAGGGCCTGCCGAGTTAATCTTCTTGCCCTTGTAGTCGGTCATTGCCCTAACCTTACCAACGGCTGTGCCTGCAATAATAACGTCGCCTGCCTTAAGGGTTCCGTTCTGAACAAGAAGGGTTGCGATAGGACCTCTGCCCTTATCAAGCTTAGCCTCGATAACAACGCCCTTTGCGCTTCTGTCGGGATTTGCTTTAAGCTCGCTCATCTCTGCTACAAGATTAATTGTTTCAAGAAGCTTATCAATTCCCATCTTGGTCTTTGCCGAAACGGGAACGCAGATAACGTTTCCGCCCCATTCCTCGGGAACAAGCTCATGCTCGGTTAACTGCTGCATAACTCTGTCGGGGTTTGCGCCCTCTTTATCCATTTTGTTTATTGCAACAATTATTTCAACGCCTGCTGCTCTTGCATGGTTGATAGCCTCAATTGTCTGGGGCATAATTCCGTCGTCAGCGGCAACAACAAGAACTGCTATATCTGTTGCCATTGCGCCTCTTGCACGCATTGATGTGAACGCAGCGTGACCCGGAGTGTCAAGGAAGGTAATCTTTGAATTATCCGAAAGCGTAACCTGATATGCGCCGATTGCCTGAGTAATTCCTCCTGCCTCGGTTGAGGTTACATCAGTGTTTCTGATTGCGTCGAGAATAGAGGTTTTACCGTGGTCAACATGACCCATAACGCAAACAACGGGTGAACGTGGGATTGCGCCTTCATCATTTTCAACCTCTTCTTCAATAATCTGCTCTTCAATTGAAACAACAACCTCTTTTTCAACCTTTGCGCCAAGCTCGGTTGCAACGATTTCGGCTGTGTCATAATCAATAACCTCGTTAACTGTTACCATCATACCAAGCTTCATAAGCTCTTTGATAACCTCGTTTGCGGTCATACGAAGAAGGGAAGCAAGCTCGCCGACGGTTATTTCTTCGGGAACGGTTATCTTAATCTGCTGCTTCTTTCTCTGCTCTGCAATACGGGCAAGACGCTGAGCCTCGGTTTCTCTCTTCTTTGAAATAGGCTTTTTCTTTCTGTACTGCTTTGATTTCTGAGAAAGCTTCTGCTTCTTCTGATTGTCGTTATAGTTGCTTGCAGGCGCAATATCCTCGTATTTCTGGTTGTATTTTTCAAGGTCAACAGTGTTTGCTCTTGTATCAATTCTGCGTGCCTCGCCCTTTGTTCTTGCCTGAGGCGTCTGGTTTGCCTTCTTCTTAGCTTTTTCCTCTGCACGCTTTGCTGCCTGCTCTGCCATCTGAAGGATTGCAGCCTGACTCTGATGCTTCTTAGCCTTGGAATCATCCTCTTTCTTTGCTTCCTTCTTTGGCTTTTCTTCCTTTTTAGTATCCTCTGTTTTTGCCTTTTTGCTCGCAAAATAACTGTTGAAATTTTCAACTGCGCTCTGCTGAGTTATTTTGTCGAAAAGGATATTAAGCTCTGATTCCTCGAGAACCGTTCCTGCTTTTTTAGCAGGCCCTTCGCAGTATTCAGAGAGTATTTCAATTATCTCCTTGTTTTGCTTTCCGAAGCCCTTTGCAACGTCGGAAACCTTAACCTTAATCACCATGAGCAATTTCCTCCTGATTAATTAGTTCTTCTATTCTTGTTGAAAAATTTTCATCAGTAACAGCCATAACCCCTGCCTTGTAGCCGAGGGCGGAATGAATATCGTTTATCGTTTCTTCAATTCCCCTTATTCTAATCCTATCGCTGCATGCTCTTTTAAACTCTTCGATAAGCCTCGGCGAAACGTCGCTTGCGAAAACAACAAGCGTTGCCTTCTTTTCCTTAACGGCTTTCATCGCCATATCATGCCCCATCGAAAGTCTGCCCGCTCTTCGCGCGAGCCCGAACATTGATAAATATTTTTTATTTTGCATTGTTTATTTCTTCTTCCATTTTGTCAAAAACGCTGCTGTCTATCGAAACATCAAACGCTCTTTCAAAAGCCTTTTTCTTCCTCGCTTTTTTAAGGCATTCAATATTCTTGCAAACATAGGCGCCGCGCCCTGCCTTCTTTCCTGTTAAATCGAGGCTGATTTCACCGTCCTTTGATTTAACAACGCGCACAAGAGTTCTTTTATCAAACATTTCGCCGCACCCCGTGCACATCCTCATCGGAATTTTTTTAGCCTTCATAGCTTAGCCCTCATAAAATCCCGATTCAGGCTTAATGTCAATCTTCCAGCCTGTGAGCTTAGCAGCGAGGCGAACGTTCTGACCCTTGTTTCCGATTGCAAGAGAAAGCTGGTCGTCCGGAACGGTTGCTCTGCAGGATTTTGCGCCTTCATCAAGGATTTCAACCTCGATAACGTCGGAAGGAGCAAGCGCCTCTGAAACAAACTGAGCCGGGTCTTCGCTGAATTTAACAATATCAATCTTTTCTCCGCCGAGTGCGTCAACAATGTTTGAAACTCTCTGACCTCTCGGTCCGATGCAAGCGCCTACGGGGTCAACATCCTCGTCCTTCGAGTAAACGGCAATCTTCGTTCTTGAGCCTGCCTCACGGGAAACTGATTTTATTTCAATCGTTCCGTCAAATATTTCGGGAACCTCGCTTTCAAAAAGTCTGCGAACAAGACCGGGGTGAGTTCTTGAAATCATAATTCTCGGTCTCTTTTCGCCTTCCTTAACGCCAACAACAAAAATCTTTGTTATGTCGCCCTCGTGAAGCTCTTCGCCGGGAACCTGCTCAGCCTTCGGAAGCATTGCCTCGTTTTTGCCGATTTCAAGGGTAACATTTCCCGTTGTCGGGTCAACACGAAGAACCTTTGCGGAAAGAAGCTCCTGGTTCTTGCTCTGGAATTCCTGAATCATCTGACCTCTTTCAGCCTCTTTGATTCCCTGACGGATAACATGTTTTGCGGTTTGAACAATGATTCTTCCGAAATCCTTTGTTTTAAGCGGAATATCAATTGTTTTGCCAACCTTTGCGCTCTTTCGGATGAGCTGAGCCTGCTCAAGGGTTAAATCAGTGTCGGGGTCTTCAATTTCCTCAACAACATTCTTTCTTATAAAAACTTTAATCTTCTGCTTTTCGGGGTCGATTTCGCAGTGGACGATATCTTTTCCGTTATAATTACGCTTTGCGGCAACAACAATTGCACCTGCAATTTTTTCATATAAATATTCTGCAGGAATACCTTTTTCCGCCTCAAGCATTTTAACTGCCTCAAAAAACTCCTTATTCATTTTCCAATCACCTTTCCTTTTTATAAAACACTGAATTAAACAAAATCGTTTATATCAAAGTCATCCAGCTTAACATATGAAGCTTCCTTCTTCTCAAAACAAAGCTCTTCATTGTTCTGCAGGATTACTTTTATTTGATTATTTTCAAACGCGTCAAGCCTTCCCTTGAAATCGCGAACACCGTCTCGGGCTCTTATCAGGCGAACCATAACGGGAGAACCGATGTATTTAAGAAAATGCTCTTTTCTTGTTAACTCTCTTTCAACTCCCGGCGACGCAACCTCAAGCATATAGCTTTGCGAAATCGGGTCTGCCTCATCAAGAGGTTTTGAAATCGAGTGAGTTAAATCAACGCAGTCATCAATCGAAACGCCGCCCTCTTTGTCTATAAAAATCCTGAGATACCATTCGCTGCCTTCTTTGGCAAAACGAACGTCCCATATTTCAAGCCCCAGCTCTTTTGCATAGGGGGAAATTATTTCTTCAACTGTTTTCACTGTGTTTGGCTTTGCCATATGCTCACCCTCCTTGTAATTACGAATTAAGAGTTACGAATTACGAATTTCAGGTCGCTTCGCTCCGATTATAATCGGGTGCGGGCAGAGCCCGCCCTAAACTCTTCACTCTTAATTCTTCATTTTTAACTCTTTTTGTTCACTATTGAATAAAAAGAAGCGGACCGCCTTGGCCCACCTCACTTTGGTTTATATCCTTACTAAGCATATTATATATAATTATTTTCATTTGTCAAGAGTTTTTTTGGCGCTACGCGAACATAGCTTCGCAGTTACAATAAATCCTTGATTTTCTCGACAACCCTTTTTTATACCATTGTTTGAGCGCTTGCGCGAGTAAACCGAAATGCCGAAGGCAAATAATGCCAACGGCAATTCACGCGATTTATCGCAATTCATTCAGCAGTGCATTGCGCGTTCCCTCAAATCAATGGGGACATTCCTCTGAAAGAGGTGTGTCCCCTTGATTTGACGGTTGGACTGACCATATGTATATATATGTGAAAAAATTATCAGACAGGGGACAGTCCCCTGTCTGATGTTATCAAAACACCTCATCCACCGCAGGCGGTCCCCCTTCCCCTCAAGGGGAAGGTGTGAGGCTTTTCGTTCGCCGATAATATAATCGTCGCTTGCGACCCGAAACTAACAACTAACATCTAAGAACTAACAACTATTATAATTGCCGACCGCAGGTCCCGAAATTCCTCATTCCTAACTCCTCATTCCTAATTCACTGCGCGAACATAGCTTCGCACTTACAATAAATCCTTGATTTATTACGCGCATAATAGTATAATAATTAAACTAAATTATTTTGGAGCAGTATATGGAAAACAAAATTTCGCCATCAATTCTCGCAAGCGACTATGCAAATCTTGAAACCGAGCTTGAAAGAATCAACGCTTCGGATTTGATTCATATTGATGTTATGGACGGGCACTTTGTTCCAAATATAACAATCGGCGCGCCCGTTGTTAAGGCGCTTAAAAAAGTTTGCGACATTCCCTTTGACGTTCATCTTATGATAAGCAATCCCCTTGATTATGCAGAGGATTTTGCAAATGCAGGGGCAGACATAATCTGTTTTCATATCGAAAGCGAAAGCGATACAGAGAAAACCATCAACAAAATTCTTTCTCTCGGCAAGAAGGCTGCGCTTGCAGTTAAACCGAAAACGGAAATTGACGCTGTTCTTCCGTTTATTGAAAAGCTTTCGATGATTCTTGTTATGACTGTTGAGCCCGGATTTGGCGGTCAGAGCTTTATGGAAGAGGTTATGCCGAAGATTGAAAAAATCAGGGAAATCAATAAGGATATTGATATAGAGGTTGACGGCGGAATAAATGAAGAAACGGTTAAAATTGCCGCAAGGGCAGGAGCAAATGTTTTTGTTGCAGGCTCAGCCGTTTTCAAAGCGCCCGTTCCAAATGAAATGATTAAAACGCTGAAAGATAACGCGAGGTTATGAAAAAAAGAAAAAGATTTTATAATAACAAAAAACGCAATCAGAAGTGGACCGAAGAAGAAAAAGGCAGAAAAATAGATTTTGCCGATAAATATATCGAAGGCTCAAACTCCTCAAATAAATTTGATTCAGGATATAAAAGCAAAGCGAAAAGCACTGCGAAAGCAAAGGCAAAAAGGCAGAAAAGTTTCAAAAACATTATAATCGCAATTATCTGCATTGCTTTAATCGGAGTCGGATACACGGGAATGGATACCTATATGGCGGTTAAGGAAAGCGCATATAAATCCAAAGCCGAGGTAACGGAGGAAGCCTCCAATCTTAAAAGCATTCAGCTTCACTTTGCGTCATATAAAACCGAAAGCATCAGCCTTGATTCCTCAATTATGCTCAGCTCCGTTATAAACGACACTGCAGCTCTTGGATTTTCAAGCATAACCTTTGATGCAAAAAGAAGCGACGGAACAATCGGCTACGCCTCAGAGCTTGCATTTGTTGACACCTTTAGTGCGCTCAGCTCGCCTGCGTCAAAGCCGAAGGCGTCGGTTAAAGAGCTTCTTGCAAACGACCTTCTTCCAATCGCAAGAATTTCGTGCTACAAGGATAATCTCGCGCCTAAATATATTCCCGACGCTGCGGTTAAAACAAAGAAAAACAAACTCTTTAAAGATAATAACTCAAACACCTATCTCAACCCCGACAGTGAAACTGCCTACAACTATATTAAAGATATTATTCAGGAGCTTTCAACAATGGGGATAAGTGTTTTCGTTCTTTGCGACTGCGATTTGCCCGAAAGCATTTCAAAGAATTACGGCGACGGTTTTGAAACTCTTTCAAAAAAGCTTTACTCGGATATTGAGGGCGATATAAAGCTTCTTGAGGAGGTTGATGTTGAAATAACGGGCGTTGATAAAAACACCGGTAAAGCATCTAATTCCGCGATAAAAGAAGAAATAAAGGCTTTTAAAAAGATAGGCAAAAATCAGGTGTACTGCATTTCAAGCGAGCTTGATTCCGAGCGTCTTATTTCTCAGCTTGAGAAAAACAATATAAGCAGTTATATTATTATAGGTTAAGTTTTAACAGGAGAAGCTATGAAAAAAACAGCAAGAATATTGATTTTCGTTTTTTGCCTGCTTATTCCGATAAGCGCCTTTGCAAAGAACGAAAGCGTTTCCTCGCCTGCTCTTTCGGCAATTGAATTTAACAACGCCGTTATAAACGAGGATTTTTCACAGGATGTTTTTGAATACACGATAACGCTTGATGACCCAACTGTTACTCCGACTCTTAAAAGCTATAAAATAGACGGAAGCGCAAATATTTTCATAACCTATGAGCAGGATGAAACCCGGCATCAAACGGGAATAATTGTAACCCTTGAATTTGATAACGGCTCTGTTTACTATACATTCAGATACAGCAACCCCGTTTCGATTGAAAAAAGCTCAAATAATCTTCTTGCCGATGCGCGATGCAGACTCGGCGAGGTTTATCCGAAAATAAACGATTCCGACAGGAATTACAGGCTCTATATTCCCTCTGATTTAACCGAAATCAATCTTTCGGTTGCAGCTCAGGATACAGGCGCAACATACGACCTTCCTAAAGCCCTCAAGGTCAGCCCCGACCAGGAGCCAACCATTATGCTCGACGTTTTCGCTTCAAACGGCGAAAAAAGAACATATTCCTTTGAGGTTAAAAGGCTTAACAAAAACTGCTCTCAGGTTGAAAAGGAAATGGCAAGCCCCGACTTTGAATCCCTTGTCAAGGGCGAGTTCTTTTACCAGAAGCCTGCGTTTAAAATCGGAATTACCAGCGCAATTGCAGGAATTTTGTTGATATTTGTCTTTATAAAAATTGCAAAACGCCTTACAATCAAGGTTGAAGATAACGACGAATTAAACTTTTTTGATTAATATAATCGGGTGCGGGTGTCCCGCCCGAAATTCTTAATTCTTAAATCTTAATTCTTAATTCTAAAAAAGGGGGGTATTCTATGGAAATGCAAGAAATGCTCGAAGAGCTTGTTGAAACCATAAAAGAGCATTATGAAAAAAGAGAATTTCAGCAGATAAAAACGATTTTCAGCGAGCTGAATCCTGCGGATATTGCTGTTTTGCTTGAGGAGTTCCCCGAAAATCAAAAGCTTCTGTTTTTCCGTCTTCTTTCAAAAGAGGATTCTGCAGATACCTTTGTTGAACTCGACCCCGACACCCAGGAGTCTCTTATCCACGGAATTTCTGATACCGAGCTTCGCGAGGTGCTTGATGAGCTGTACCTCGACGATACCGTTGATATTATCGAGGAAATGCCTGCAACTCTTGTTAAGCGTATTTTAAGAAACACCGACGCCGAAACAAGAAAATCAATCAACGCCCTTTTGAAATATCCCGAGGACTCGGCAGGCTCACTTATGACGCCCGAATATGTTGACCTCAAAAAGGATATGTCCGTTGAGGATGCGTTTAAGCGAATCAGAAGAACGGGCGTAGACAAGGAAACGATTTACACCTGCTATGTAACCGACGCCCAGCGCCATTTATTGGGCGTTACAACGGTTAAAGAGCTTCTTCTTCGCGACAGCGAGGATTTGATTGAGGATTTCATGGAAACAAATGTTATCTATGTTAACACCCTCGACGACCAGGAGCTTGCCGCTCAACAGCTGAGCAAGTATAACTTCCTCGCCCTCCCCGTTGTTGATATGGAAGAGCGTCTTGTCGGAATCATCACCGTCGATGACGCTATGGACGTTATGCAGGAGGAAAACACCGAGGATATCCAGAAGATGAACGCTATGCTTCCAACCGAGAAAACCTATCTCAAAACCTCGGTTTTTGAAACATGGAAGAGCCGCTTCCCCTGGCTTCTTCTGCTCATGGTTTCCGCAACCTTCACCGGCTCGATTATAACTGCATTTGAAGATAAGCTTGCGGCGCTGACCATCCTAACCGCCTTCATCCCGATGCTTATGGACACGGGAGGAAACTCGGGCGGACAGGCAAGCGTTACCGTTATTCGTGCAATGAGCCTCGGCGAAGTTAATTTCAAGGATTATTTCAGAGTTGTCTGGAAGGAGCTCAGAGTCGGATTTGTTTGCGGAATATCACTTGCAGCAGTTAATTTCCTGAAAATCTGGTTCATTGATAAAATGGCTTTTCAAAATGATGAAATAACGCTGATAATCGACCTTGCAATATGCTTAACCCTTGTTGTTGAGATAGTTTTTGCAAAATTTATCGGATGCTCGCTTCCGATGCTCGCAAAGAAAATCGGCTTCGACCCGGCTGTTATGAGCTCGCCGTTTATAACAACAATCGTTGACGCCGTTTCGCTTCTTGTTTTCTTCGGAATTTCATCATCCGTTATACCGCAGCTAAGATAAAAGGATTGCCCACGGGCAATCCTTTTATAATTAAGAATTAAGATTTAAGACTTAAGACTTAAGACTTAAGAATTTCGGGCGGGACCCTTGGAGCGGGCGCCAGACCCTTTTGTCTCGCAAGCTCGACATTTCCCCTAGCAGGGGAATAACCCGCACCCGATTATATTTGGTCGTTGCCGACAACCCTTTTATACCATTGTTTGAGCGTAGCGAGTAAACCGAAATGCCGAAAGGCAATTAATGCCAACGGCAATTCACGCGATTTATCGCAATTCATTTAGCAGTGCGTTGCGCGTTCCCTCAAATCAATGGGGACATTCCTCGCCCTAACCGAACCACTTTTATTAGATTTGCACAGAGGTGTGTCCCCTTGATTTGATTGTTGGGCTGACCGAACTAATGGGAAGAGGTAAAACACCTCATCCACCGCAGGCGGTCCCCCTTCCCCTCAAGGGGAAGGTATGAGGCTTTTCGTTCGCCGATAATATAATCAAGCGCGAATGTGTCGCCCGACAACTTGCAACGCGAAACGCGAAACGCGCAACTTTTATAATCGGAGCGCAGCGACCCGAAATTCCTAATTTCTCATTCCTAATTCCTAATTTGCGAAGCGCAATGACGCAAGGGGTCTGACCCCTTACGTCAAAATCGTTGTTTACACAAATGTTACAATGTTTACAAAAAAATAACTTAAAACCCTTGCATATCGACTCAAAAAGTTATATTATTAATATAACTATGGATATTTGTTTCTATGGCTAATTTTAAACAAACTAAGGAGTTTAAACCGTGATTGAATTTAAAGATGTCACAAAGGTATATGATAGCAACGGCACCAAAGCCCTTGATAAAGTTAACATCAAGATTGAAGACGGCGAATTTGTTTTCGTTGTCGGCGCTTCCGGTGCAGGAAAGAGCACGTTTTTAAAGCTTATTATGCACGAGGAAAAGCCGAGCGAGGGCGAGGTTGTTGTTAACGGATATTCCTCTTCAACCCTTAAAAAGAGAAAGGTTCCCTACTATCGCAGAACAATGGGAATCGTTTTTCAGGATTTCAGAATTATTCCGAAAATGAGCGTTTATGATAATGTTGCATTCGCTATGCGTGTTATCGGCGCAAAAGAAAAGGATATAAGAAAAAGGGTTCCCTATATTCTTCAGCTCGTCGGTCTTTCAAAGAAGGCACGCTCAATGCCAAACGAGCTTTCGGGCGGCGAGCAGCAGAGAGTTTCGCTTGCAAGAGCGCTTGTTAACAATCCCGACCTCATCATCGCCGATGAGCCGACGGGAAATGTTGACCCCGAAATGAGCCATGAAATAGTTGACCTTTTAACTAAAATCAACAACAGCGGAACCACCGTTGTTATGGTTACCCACGAGCATGAGCTTGTTCGCTCGTTCCAGAGACGAGTTATCGTTATTCAGAACGGACAGGTTGTTTCCGACACCCCCGACCCGACCTTTGCGCGTTTTAAAACCGAAAAGCAGGAAGAGGTTCACGATATGTTTTACTATGAAGAAGAGGTTAAGCAGGAGGATGTTGCCGAAGTGTTTGACAATCTTGAAGACATAGTAAACTCCGATGATATGGCGGGAGGTGAGGAATAATGACCGGCTCAAGCTTCAGATACCTCATTAAAGAGGGTTTCAGAAATACATGGACAAACCGTATGATGAGCATCGCTTCAATATGCGTTTTGCTCAGCTGTTTGGTTCTTATCGGCTCGGCGTCAATGATGTTCCTCAACATCAATTCCCTTGTTGAAAGAATCGAAAACGAAAACGTTATTATGGTTTTCATTAAAGATAACACAACTGATGAGCAGATTGACGAAATGGGAAGAAGCATTTCGGCAATAGACAACATCGAAAAGGTTGAGTTTGTTGCCAAGGAAGACGCCTGGGCAGAACAGCTCGACACAATGGAAGAAGCTCAGGCTCAGTTCTTCACCGAGGTTAGCACCGATATTCCCCTTCCCGACGCATATAAGGTAACGGTTAAAGACCTTGCGTCATTTAAGAAAACAGTCAGCGAGATTGAGTCGCTTGATAATATCGACACGGTTAGGAATAACGCAGACCTTGCAAAGAAGCTCGACACAATCAGCAACGGTATAAGCATTATCGCAATAGTTATTATTGCCGTTCTCTTTGCAATCTCGCTTTTCATAATTTCAAACACAATCAAGCTAACGGTTTATTCCCGCCGTCTTGAAATCAGCATTATGAAATCCGTTGGCGCAACAAATTCTTTTGTTCGCCTGCCCTTTGTTGTTGAGGGTATAATCCTCGGAATTGTTTCGGGCGTTGTTTCGCTCGGAGCCGTTTGGGGAATATATGAGCTTGCAACAAAAGAATTTGCCGAGCTGTTTAAATCCATCGGCATTGTTCCGCTTGCATTTACAGATTATGCGTTGATTATGCTCGGCGTTTTCCTTGCAATCGGAATCATCAGCGGTGTCGGCGGTTCACTCATAACAATGAGAAGATATCTTAATAAGGAAGGCAGTGAGATAAGTGCAATCTAAAAAATTTGTTAAAGCTTTATCCTTGTTTCTGAGCCTTTGCTTTGTTTTTGCGTCCTTTGCCTCATCACCTGCGCTTGCAGCTTCAACAAGCTCACTCAAGGATAAAAAATCAAAAATCCAGAGCCAGATTGACGAGGCTGAAAAGAAAATAAGCAAGCTCGCTTCAGAGAAAAAGGAAACTCAGGAATATATAGCTGCGCTTGATAAAAAAATCCAGCTCAAGCAGGACCAGATTGACGTTCTTCAGGCGGACGCAAACGAGCTTCAGTCCGAAATCAATTCAATTGAAAGCTCAATTGACCGCGCAGAAAAGCAGATTGAAAAAACTCAGAAAGAAATTGATAAAAAGCAGGCTCAGTTTGATAAAACCTATGACGAATATTGCCAGAGACTCAAGGCTATGTATGTTTCGGGCCACGCAAGCAATCTCGAGGTTTTGCTTACCAGCACCGACATCAGTTCTATTTTAACCCGCTCACAGATGATTAAATCCGTTTCGGAAAAAGACAGCGAAACCCTTGATTACCTTATGGTTCAAATGGAACAAATTGAAAAAGACAAAGCTGAGCTTGAAGCAAAAATCAACAAGCTGAGCGAAGATAAAAAGAAGCTTGAAAAGGATAAAAAAGAGCTTACAAGTCAGATTTCAACAATTGAGTCTTCAAAAAGAGAGCTTGATAATGAGGTTGCCGAGTGCAACGCATTAATCAGAAAGCTTTCCTCGCAAAGTGCAGAATATCAGGAATCGATTGAAGAAAACGAAAGCGCTCTCAGAAAGGTTGAGGCTGAAATTCAGGCTGCATATGCAAGAGCGTCAAGAACGGGCTCAACCGGCTCGGGCGCACACAGCGGAGCGCTTGGTTATCCAACCGATTACCGTTCAATCTCAGCAGGATATCCCAACTATTCAAGCGGAAGATACCACGGCGGAGTTGATTTCCCCTGCCCGAGCGGTTCAAATGTTTATGCGGCTGCGTCGGGAACGGTTATCGTTGCAAAAAATCTTAATTACAGCTACGGCCATTACTTAATAGTTGACCACGGAAACGGACTTTCAACTCTTTATGCCCACAACACAACGCTTCTCGTCGGAGTGGGAAGCCATGTCAACAAGGGTCAGATTATTGCAAGAAGCGGCTCAACGGGAAATTCAACAGGACCACACTGCCACTTCGAGGTAAGAGTTAACGGAACAAGAGTTAACCCCTTAAATTACTTATAAACAAAAATCCCTTCGCTTGTGAGGACCTTCATAAAGAAGGTTCTCACAATTAAATTAATCCTTGCGGATTAGTGAAATGTTCTTTCAGAACGTGAAATTGCTTCGCAATGAAATACGCCTGCGGCGTGTTATGGATTAATTTAATTTCATATCGAGCAAAGCGAGATATTTCATAATTTGCTTTAGCAAATTATTTCATATTGCTTGCAATATTTCATTTACAACAGGCTGAATTCTCATTCGGTCTGTTTTTTCTTTTCAGGATTTGGCATTACAAATCCTATGCTTGCTGCAATCTGTGACATGATGTCTTGCAAAGAACATAAATTGTGTTATAATTTGTATGGAGGACTTTCTATGAATAGTATAATAGAAGAATACATACAGCAAAATAAACTGTGTACCGAATACCTGTTCCCCGATTGGAACAATTTTTTGAAAATTTTATATGAAAACAACGGTCAGGTTGAAGCAATATTGTGGTTTGAATATATATTGATTAACCAACAAAAATACTCTCTTGGCTCTGGCGGTTATATCGATAAGAAAAATCCTGAATATATGTATGCCGAAACGCAGATTTATAATGATGGATTTGAAAACAAAACGATTGAGGAAATAGTTGATTATATTCAAACAGTTATTAGTAAATATCCTAACAACAACTTAATGCCGGCGTTTTATATTGCAGAATAAATATAAAGAAGGTTGACTGATTTTTCAGTCAACCTTCTTTATTGCGTGTGCCCCTTCACGAAGGGTTTTTCAATTGAGAATTGAAAATGCAAAATCTCGGGTCGCAAGCGACAATTATATCGCTAATTCTTCATAATCGTTTGTTGTGAAATTGATTAAATCTTTGATTTTCTTTGATTCGGCAGTCTGTTTTTCGCCGCTGAAATTCTTTTGAATATATCCGAAATCCTTTGCGTTGATTATTCCGTCGGAAACATAATCGCTTGCCGCAACGCCGACAGGCTTTGCTCTGTGGTCGTTCAAATCGGAATTAACGTTAACCGTTATTTTGAAGGCTCTTGTTATAATATTCTTTCCGCTCAGGGTTGCATTATATGTTCCGGGGGCGGAAACAAACGAGAAAACGCCGTTTGAATCAGTTGTTGCAACATCGGAATTATTAACTCTTATAACCGCGCCTGAAATTGCGCCGCCGCTGACATAATCGCAAACCGAACCGTAAACGGTAAACAGCGCGTCCTGATTAATTACAACGTCATACTCAGCGCTCTTATTAAGAATGCTGATTGTTATATAGTTGCCCGTATATTTTTCATCAGCCTTCGGATACCAATGCGAGGCAGCCTGATTGTTTGAATACTTGATACTGTAACCGTCAATGCTGTCCGCACCTGCATAAGCACTTGAAGTATTTCCGTTTTTATAGTGAATTGTCACCGTCATATTCTGCAAAATTCTTGAATAATTATAGTGGAAATACGCCTCGCCTGCCGAATCCGTTTCCCATGTTCCGTCGGTATACCAGGAAAGCTCTGCGTCGCAGCTTACTTCAAGAAAATCAATAACGTCGTCTTCGCCGCCTTCATAAACAAGCTTAACCTTCATTTCTCCGCTTGTTCTCTCGCTGTCCCAGCCTGCTGCATAATAATATGTTTTTCCCGCCTCAAGCTGATATGAAAGACAGAACTGGTATTTGTTAGGTTGAGAATAATACTGATAGTTGGGGCTCAGGTTTGAATATCCGAGCTGAGTATATTCCTTGCCGCTGAGTTCAAATAAATACGCCTCTGCATAGAGGTATCTGTTATATGAAAGGAAGGTATACATTCCTGTCTGGTCGGGTGTAAAATAATACCAGTTTTTATCATTGAGTCCATCGGTAGTGTTGGTTATCTCTGTGTTGAGAACGAGCGCCTGTGTTTTTGCCAGCGCGCTGAAAAGTCCCGAGGCAAAACTGCAAAAGGTCATAACGGCAGCAAGAGCAAAAGCAATTATTCTTTTTTTCTTCATATTTTGCCTCCTTTTCATACTTTATTTACTATATTATAACAGATATATTTTATTTTGTATAGTAACAAAATTTGGGACGCTGCGCTCCGATTATATCATCGGCGAATGATAAGCCTCACACCTTCCCCTTGAGGGGAAGGGGGACCGCCTGCGGTGGATGAGGTGTTTCGCCTTTTCCCATTAGTTGGGTAGCCCAACAATCAAATCAAGTGGACACACTTCTTTCAGAGGAATGTCCCCATTGATTTGAGGGAACGCATTTCTATCGGCAAACCACGAAATACGAACCACGAACCACGCATAACTTATTGTCTGAGCGTAGCGAGTAAACCAATAACTTGCAACGCGAAACGCGAAACGCGAAACGCGCAACTTTTATAATCGCGCAGCGCAGCGACCCTTAATTTTGAATTTATGAAAGGCTTGTATTATTAAAGAGAATAGTATAAAATATAATTTATGAAAAAGAAGAAGAGAAGTTCAAAGAATTTAAAAATATCAACACGAATAACACTTTCAACAATATTCGGCATTCTTGTTCCGCTTGCCGTTGTTTTTGCGCTCAGCTCGTCGTTCATAAACACAATGGCAACATACTTCAATGTTTCAACCGTTACTTCAAATACTTATTCGGTTATTAACCAGCTTCAGTGGAACCAAACCGTTTCGCTTATTTCGGATGAGCTTGTTTCATCTGCCGACGAAGAGGCAAAGCTAAAAAAAGTTAAAAGCTTTGTTGCGCCTCTTGAAAAGCTTGGTTCCGAGATTTATATAGAACAGGATTCAAAAGTCTTTTATTCAACAAAGAAGAAAAATGAAATCCTTTCGGATGCAAACGGCATAGTTAAAACCAATCTCGGCAAAAATCTTCGTTATTTTTCTCAGAACGGAATGGTAATAGTAAGCCGCATTAACAGCGATGAAAACAGCTATGTTGTTCTTATCGCAAACGATAAATACACGGTTGAAAACGAGGGTGTAACATACTCCGAACCTGCGTCTAAAATCTTCTCAAGAACGGGTTTTGTTATCATTCTAATCGCTTTGATTTTTATTTTATCAATAGTCGGATTATCGTTTATAACCTCTTCAACAATTGTTAAACCGCTTAAAAAGCTTGCTTTAGGTGCAGATGAGATTTCAAGGGGCAATCTTGATTATGTTATCGACTACGACAGCACGAATGAAATCGGCGTCACCGTTGATTCCTTCAACGAAATGACGAATCGGCTGCGTGAATCCCTTGACTCCCTTCGGGAATCCGAGGATTCAAGAAGGGAAATGATTGCAGGCGTCGCCCACGACCTGAGAACTCCTCTAACCTCTGCAAAGGGTTATGTTGAGGGACTGAGAGACGGAATCGCCGACACTCCCGAAAAGCAGGAGCGCTATCTTAAAACCATCTATGATTCAACAATTTCCATGGAGAAGCTTCTTGATGAGCTTTTAACGGTTTCAAAAATTGAAACGGGTAATATTTCCCTCGACCTGCAGAAAATCAGAATAAACGATTTTCTTGATGACTGCGTAAGTTATCTCAGCGCGGACCTTGAGGATAAGGGCTTTGATTTTGCTTTCAAAAACAAATGCTCCGACAACGTTTTTGTTATGCTTGATTCCGACCAGTTTGAAAGAGTTATCAAAAACATTGTTTCAAACTCGGTTAAATATGCAAAAAAGGATGTTAAGGGCAAGATTGAGCTTTCGGCAGAGGACTACAACAAAACCGTTATTATAAGCATTTCGGATAACGGAATCGGCGTTGCTCCCGAAAAAACGCCGAAGCTTTTTGACAGCTTCTACCGTGCCGACCCCTCACGAAGCAACACCCGTGAAGGCTCGGGGCTCGGGCTCTATGTCTGCAAGCAGCTTGTTGAGCTTCACGGAGGAAGAATATGGGCAACGGGAAAAGAGGGAATCGGACTGACGATTCACATTTCTCTTAACAAAGAATTGCAATAGACAGAAAGGTTAAGTTATGGATAAAAAAATATTAATTGTTGAGGATGATGAAAGCATCCTCCAGCTTGAAAAAGACTATCTTGAGGCAAACGGTTTCAGAGTTGAAACTGCAACAAACGGTGCAGACGGACTTAATCTTGCACTCGGCGGAGGCTTTGATTTAATTTTGCTTGATGTTATGCTTCCGAAGGTCAGCGGTCTTGAAATCTGCAAAAAGGTTCGAGAGATAAGCAATATTCCCATTCTTTTTGTTTCTGCAAAAAGAGACGATATTGATAAAATAAAAGGTCTCGGTCTCGGAGCAGACGACTATATTGTTAAGCCGTTCAGCCCCTCCGAGCTTGCGACAAGGGTTATTGCCCATATAAAGAGATATGAAAGACTCGTCGGTTCAAGCAAGCCTCAGAGCAGCATTATTGAAATCGGAACTCTTAAAATAGATAAAACCGCAAGAAGGGTTTTCGTTAATTCAAAGGAAATAACGCTGACAAACAAGGAATTTGATTTGCTCGCCTGCTTTGCAGAAGAGCCCGACAAGATTTTCAGCAAGGAAGAGCTTTTTGAAAAAATCTGGCAATATGATTCAATGGGCGAAACCTCAACGGTAACCGTTCATGTTAACCGCATTCGCGATAAACTCTTTGCAGCGGATAAGGATTTTCAGGGAGTTAACACCGTTTGGGGCAGGGGCTACAGATTTAATAAATAATTTATTTGATTAAAAATTTTTATTGTGATAGAATAACTTTTCGATATGAAAAATGAAACAAACTACGATTTATGCGATTACCGCACAGTTGAAAGGCTTCTGAAAAAATACGGTTTCAGCTTTTCAAAGGCGCTTGGTCAGAATTTTCTGATTGATGAAGAGGTCTGCCCGAAAATGGCTGAAAACCTTGGCGCTGATAAGAAAACAGCCGTTATTGAGGTTGGACCCGGAATAGGCGTTTTAACAAAAGAGCTTTGCAGGGTTTCCGGAAGGGTTGCGGCAATTGAGCTTGATAAAAGGCTCTACCCTGTTTTAAGCGAAACGCTCGGCAGCTTTGATAATTTTGAGCTTATTGAGGGCGACGCGATGAAGCTGGATTTAAAAGAGCTTATCGACGAACGCCTTTCGGAATTTGACGATGTTAAATTCTGCGCAAATCTTCCCTACTACATAACCTCTCCCCTTATTATGCGCCTTCTTGAAGAAAGGCTTCCGATAAGCGAGATAGTTGTTATGGTGCAAAAAGAAGCGGCTCAAAGGCTCTGCGCTGAAATGGGAACAAGAAATGCAGGCGCAGTAACAGCGGCGGTTAAATACTACGGCGACGCTCAAATTCTTTTTGAGGTTGGAAGAGACAGCTTTATGCCCTCGCCAAAGGTTGATAGCGCGGTTATTAAAATAACGCTGAACAAAGGAAGTAAATATTCCGTTTCAGACGAGAAAAAATTCTTTTCTTTAATTCGCGCCGCCTTTGCTCAGAGAAGGAAAACGCTTGTTAATTCGCTCTCAAATTCTTTAAATATTTCAAAAAACGATATAACAAACGCCCTTTTGAAGCTTTCGCTTAATCCTAACATACGGGCGGAAGAACTAACTATGGAGGATTTCGTAAATCTCTTTGATTTACTGTTTTAATTTTAATGGCAAAAAAACAAAAGGATAACACAAAGGTTTTCAGCGACTATAAAATTCCGAAGGCAGTTGCAACCCTTGCTCTGCCGAGTATGCTCGGAATGCTGATAAACATTATATATAATCTTGCCGACACATTTTTTGTCGGTCAGACGGGCGACGCTAATCAGGTTTCGGCGGTTTCACTTTCGATGCCCCTCTTCCTGCTTTTTATCGCAATCGGAAATCTTTTCGGAGTTGGCGGATGCGCATTTATCAGCCGTTCGCTCGGCGAAGGAAAAAGGGATATAATAAAAACAATATCTTCCTTCTGCATCTATGCCGCAATTCTTTGCGGAGTTGTTCTCGGTGCAGCTTTCGTTCTTTTCAGAACCCCCCTTCTCTATTTAATCGGCGCTTCCGATTCAAGTGTTGGTTTTGCAGGGGATTATCTTTTCTGGGTTGCTCTCGGTTCGCCCTTTATTGTTGCTTCAATAACCGTTTCAAACCTTATAAGGGGCGAAGGCGCTGCAAAGGAATCAATGATAGGAATGGTTATCGGTCAGCTGACAAACATTGTTCTTGACCCTATATTCATTCTCGGCAGCGGAGAAAGGCTCTTTTTCTTCAAGTTGCCCTTCGGGCTCAATATGGGCGTTGCAGGGGCTGCAATTGCAACCGTTTTGGGAAATGTTGTTTCGGTTTTATTCTTTCTTTCGTATTTTCTCAAAGGCAAATCAATTCTTTCAATAACCCCAAAGCGTTTTTCGGCAAGAAAAGGAATTGCAAGGGGCGTTATAAGCGTTGGCTTGCCCGCTTCGCTCAACAATCTTTTAATGAGCGTTTCAAATATCGTTATCAATATGTTTCTTTCCAATTACGGCGACAGTGCGGTTGCCGCAATGGGCGTTGCAATGAAAGCAAACATGCTTGTTGTTATGCTTCAGATAGGGCTTGCTCAGGGCATACAGCCGCTTATCGGATACTGCTACGGCGCAAAGAATTACACAAGAATGAAAAATTCAATCCGCTTTTCAATGCTTTGCAATGTTATAATCGGCTCGGTTATGACTGCGTTTTATATTTTCCTGCGCCGTCAGGTTATAGGCAGTTTTATTGACAATGCCGAGGTTATCGACTACGGCGTTAAAATGCTTACCGCACTTATGAGCGCAGGTCCGCTTATCGGTGTTATGTTTATAATCAACTTTGCCTTTCAGGGAATGGGCAAGGGCGGACGCTCATTAATTCTTGCCGCAGGCAGACAGGGACTTGTTTATCTTCCCCTGTTGTTTATTATGGATTCACTTATCGGTCTTGAAGGAATTATCTGGGCTCAGCCAACGGCTGATTACGCCTGCATTGTTCTTTCACTGATTATGTTTATTTCGTTAATTAACAAACTAAAAAAGGAGGAGCTTCCAAATGCTTCTTAACGATTTAACAAATAAGCAGATTAAAGAAATCAGCTCGGTTATTGCGCCGAAGCTGGTTAATCATCCTGCTTTTATGTTTTATTGCAAAAACGGAAAAAACAGAGAGAAATTCATTGAAGATTATTTTAATTACTTTCTTCATAAATGGAATAAAAAAGAGCTTGTTTTCTCAAACGAAAACCATGATATAATCATTTCGCTTATTGATGTTAATTCATACCATAGCAAGGATAAGGGGCTCGGCGCAGCAAAACTTAAGAAATATAAAAATCCCTATGCAAATGTTTCCTTTCATCAGGGAACCGTTGCATATCTGACCGAAATTGTTGCGCCTGCAAACATTGAAACCAAGATTATGACCGTTTATTCAACCTTGAACTATGCCGATGAGGTTGATAAGCTTGTTGATGAGGTTACTGCGATTGCAAACGAAAACAATTTTATGATTGTTTATGAAACTTTTTCAAAAAAATCAAACGAAATTATGAGCAAAAAAGGCTTTGAAACTGCATATGAAAAGCAATTTTCGGGAACTCAGTATTTTGAAACCGTTATGACCTATTATAAAAACGATATGAGCGAGCCCGTTAAGCTAATCGAAAGCTTCAAGCCGATTGTTATAACCGACGAGCCGGAAGAAAACAAAGAAAACAATAAAAAAACCTCTGAATAATTCAGAGGTTTCAGACTGTAGATAAAGGGCAAAACCGCGCAAGTGATTTTTCAACACATATTTTGTAAGGAGCGACAAGGTCGTCATTCCTCGTGCGCAGAACCCATTTAAAATATCAATATTAAAAATCCCGAGAACATCGAATTCTCGGGATTTTTGCGCTTTTCGTTTTTTGCTCGGGGGCAGTACCTTTGTACAGCTCCCGCTCGCAAGAAAACGAAATTTTGCCTCTTTCTCTAAAGTCTGCCAGTGTGTCTCCATAATTTTCATAGGTTTTTTATTTGGTGCGGTTGTCCTGCCCGAAATTCATAATTCGCAATTCGTAGTTTTACTACATACAACAGGAATAACAGGGGAATTTTTCATATACAAGGGGTTGTGTTTATTTATTAACAATATGTAAATCTCATTCAAGCTATTGCACAATATATTGATTTTTTTGCAAAAATATGGTATAATTAGCTCAACATATGGAAATAAAATAAATATTGAATTCAATAAATATGTATATAATATTAATATAATTATAAGTTTTATTACATATGTTTTTTATAAAACATCGGAGGTGAGGAGAATGGATAAATACTACATCTATTGGGCAGTTGCGATAGTCGTTTTCGGAATACTTGAAGGTATGACGGCTCAGCTTGTTTCAATCTGGTTTGTGCTTGGCTCAATCGCCGCGCTGATTGCTTCGCTGTGTTCGGCATCGCTTCCGGTTCAGGTGATTATCTTTGTTGCAGTCACAATTGTAACGCTTGTTGCAACGAGGCCGATAGTGAAGAAAAAAGTCAATGTTAAAGCTGAAAAAACCAACGCAGACCGATGTATCGGCGAAAGCGCTGTTGTTTGCGAGGAGATAAACAATCTTGAAGCAAAAGGGCAGGTTAAAACAGACGGCAAAATCTGGACTGCTCGCTCCTCAGACGGCAGCATCATTCCCGAAAACACCATCGTAACCGTTGAAAAAATTGACGGAGTTAAGCTTATAGTTAAACAATAAAAATTTTAAAAAAAGGAGAAAAAATATGAATCCCTTCATTATTGTTATTATTTTAATTGTTCTTGCAGTTGCACTGCTGATTTTCGCAAACATTCGCGTTGTTCCTCAGTCAAAGGCTGTTGTTATTGAAAGACTCGGAACATATTTCACAACCTGGGATACAGGACTTCATGTTAAAATTCCGTTCCTCGACAGAATGGCAAAAACCGTTTCTTTAAAAGAGCAGGTTGTTGATTTCAAGCCCCAGCCCGTTATCACAAAGGATAATGTTACAATGCAGATAGACACGGTTGTTTTCTTCCAGATAACAGACCCGAAGCTCTACTGCTACGGAGTTGAAAGCCCGATTTCGGCAATTGAAAATCTTTCGGCAACAACACTCAGAAACATTATCGGTGAGCTTGAGCTTGACTCAACGCTTACCTCAAGAGATACTATCAACGCTAAAATCAGAGTTATTCTTGACGAGGCAACAGACCCGTGGGGAATTAAAGTAAACAGAGTTGAGCTTAAAAACATCATTCCGCCACGCGAGATTCAGGATGCAATGGAAAAGCAGATGAAGGCAGAGCGTGAGAGAAGAGAGGCAATCCTTCGTGCAGAGGGCGAAAAGCAATCAAGAATTCTTGTTGCAGAAGGTCACAAGGAATCAAAAATCCTTGAAGCAGAGGCTGAAAAGCAATCGGCAATCCTTCGCGCCGAGGCTGTTAAGGAGGCAAAAATCCGCGAGGCTGAAGGTGAGGCTCAGGCAATTGAGGCTGTTCAGAAGGCAACCGCAGATGCAATTAAGCTCTTAAACGAGGCAAATGCAAACGACGCAGTTCTTAAACTCAAAGCACTTGAGGCATTTGAAAAGGCTGCAGACGGTCAGGCAACTAAAATCATTATCCCTTCGGAAATTCAGGGCATTGCAGGTCTTGCAGAGGGAGTTATTCAGGCAACGAAATAAGCGCATAGTGCATAATTAAGGAGAAAAAATGGCAAATAAAAAACTTTATAAAGACAAAAACAATTCTATGATTTCAGGCGTTTGTGCCGGAATTGCAAAGTATTTTGATATCGACCCGACAATAGTCAGACTCATCTGGGCTTGCGCAATCCTTTTTGCTGGAACGGGAATTCTTGCATACATCATCTGCGCAATCATCATTCCCGACGAACCCGACGACTACACCGAGGTTGATTATACGGAAGTTAAATAATAAAAACGCCCTTCGGGGCGTTTTTATTATAATTAAGAATTAAAAGTTGAAAATTGAGAATTTCGGGTCGCTGCGCTCCGATTATAATTGCGAACCACGAGTCACGAACCACGGTTCACTTAACTTATTGTCTGAGCGAAGCGAGTAACCGAAATTCTTCATTCTCAATTCTTCATTTTCAATTATATTTTTGTTGCACAAGCAACAAAAATATATTATAATTTCCTCGGTGATGACATATGAGACCAAGACACAAGAAAAATTTAGAAGCAAGGCTTGAGGCGGTAAGCGAATATTTTTTAACTCTCAGAAGCGAAAGCCTTAATTATAATGATGCAGAAACAGAAAAGCACCTTCTTGATATGAAGGAGCTTTTCGGCAACGATAATCCATTATATCTTGAAATCGGCGGCGGCAAAGGTCAGTTTGCCTGCACCTTTGCAAAACAGAACCCCGATAAAAATATTCTCTGCGTTGAAAAGGTTCGCGATGTTCTTGTTATTGCCTGCGAAACGGCAAAGGATATGGGGCTGCGCAATATCAAATTCCTTGACTGCGCTGCGGAATACCTTCCCTCTTTTCTTCCCGAAAAGACATTTGAAACAATATTCCTCAATTTCTCGTGCCCGTTTCCGAAAAAGAGCTATGCAGCCCACAGATTAACAAGCGAAAGATTTCTGGGTATTTATAAAAAGCTTTTAAAGGACGACGCGCCTGTTTTTCAGAAAACGGATAACATGCACTTTTTTGAATATTCGCTTGAGTCCTTTTCAAAAAACGGATTTGAGCTTTCAAATATTTCACTTGATTTACACAACAGCGACTTTGAGGGAAATATAGTCACTGAATATGAAGAAAAATTTTCTTCCCAGGGCTTTCCGATTTACCGCCTTGAGGCAAGAGTAAAATAGTGATTTGTCGAGGGCTTTGCCCGCGACAAATCACTATTTAGTTCCGAGTTTCGCGTTTCGCGTTCCGAGTTGTAGGGTCGCTGCGCTCCGATTGTATTATTATCTTATCGGCGACCGAATGAGGGTCGTTCCCTCCACAGCACACGGGGACGTTCCTCTCCAAGCACCGTTCTTCCTTGAATTGCGTTCGGAGGTGCGTCCCCATGGCGCACGAATAGACGCTCCCTCTTTAATTCACCTTCGGCAGGCGAAAGTGAACGCATCCTCTTCCCATCAGTTCCGTCACGCCAACCGACAAATCACAATTTGTAAAAAAAGACAAAGCACTATGCTTTGTCTTTTT
>JAFUZY010000057.1 GCA_017476375.1 Eubacterium sp. | reverse complement strand
TAGCTCAGTTGGATAGAGTGACTGGCTACGAACCAGTAGGTCGGGGGTTCGAGTCCCTTCCAGCGTACCAAGAAAGCCTTGCAAACACTACGTTTCAAGGCTTTCTTTTGTTTTATTCCTGACCACTTGCTCATCATTTTTTGCTTGTGGTCAAATTCAGTTTTGCTAAATAATATATGTTTTTGATAATTGTGTTTCAGACACAGTTACAACACAATTTTTGGTGCAAATCCTCTCATTGACCACAATTTGACCACAACGCATTTCAACACGCCGGGCGGTGCCCTAAATTTTTTCGGCAGCCCGATACGGCAGCCTCAAAATTTAGACCGCTACGAAGTTCTTTTTTCTCCCTTTATCTGCCACAGGCAGCGGTCGAAAACGAACCAATTTGACCACAACGGTTTTTTACCGGATTAAACCTCTGCGTTTTTCAGCAGAGATTTCTCATTGCTTTTATTAACCTGTTTAATAAGGGTTATTAAGATATTAGTTTACGTCCGAATTTTGTGATGTTACACATGATGTTCTCCTATTCTTTCATTAGTTTGAGTGCTAATTTGAAACCGATTTCAAATACCTGACATTCAATCAGTGAGGCGTATTCGGTGAAGCAGTCAACATATTTTTCAAACACAACCAAGTCTTCATTCTTGAGGGAAGAAGATAATGTTTCGTGATGTCGTGCAATCAACTCAACTAACTTTTTCTCCTCATCGGTAATAACCTTATCTTCATTAGTCCTGATGTTCCCATGCCATAGATTTTGTAGTGGTGTCATAAATAATCAACCCCCTTGCAGTACAAATACATACCAAAAAGAAGTTTCAATGTCCAGATAAATATTTTAGAGGTTCGCTCAATATCCTGAACGAACCTCTTTTTGGTGTGATCGACATGTGTAATAACTTGGTGTCGAGAGAGGTCGACTACTCAACTAACGGTCAGTCCCCCTACTCAATTTGGAATGTTATATTCTTTCAAAAACTATTTTCACTCACGTCCTATTACTTTTGTGTTCTATGATTTGACATCAAACAATCATAAGGAAGATGGAATCTTTTCAATATGCCAGATTTCATCAGCATACTCTTTTATCGTGCGATCGGATGAGAATTTTCCGGCATTGCACATATTGATAAAGCACTTTTTCGCATAAGCATATTTGTCCTTTTGTGAATTGTTGATAGCAATCTTTGCTTTTAAATAACTGTCAAAATCGAGTAGCAGAAAATAATGATCCGGTCTATGCCAGCTTGCGCCATTCAGTATCGAGTCATATAACTCTCTGAACATTCCTGTGCCGTCATCATCAAGTGTTCCGTCAATCAACGCGTCAAGAACTCTTCTTATGCGTTTGTCTGCGTTATACCAGTCTCTTGGGTTATATGTTTCTTTTATTTCGTTGATTTGCTCGACACGCGCACCGAAAATAAAGTTGTTCTGTTCACCGGCTTCCTTCACGATCTCAATATTCGCACCGTCATACGTGCCGAGCGTACAGGCACCATTGAGCATTAACTTCATATTGCCTGTGCCGCTCGCTTCTGTGCTTGCAGTTGAAATTTGTTCGGACACATCAGCGGCCGCCACAATTTTTTCGGCATACGAAACATTGTAATTTGACACAAAGACAACTTTGATATAACGACTGACAAGTGGATCTTTTTCAATCAATTTGCGGACTTCATCAATCAATTTGATAATTGCTTTTGCTCTAAAGTATCCGGGCGCGGATTTTGCTCCGAAAATAAAGGTTGTCGGCTTAAAATCTTTTAGTTCACCGTTTTTAATTTCAAAATAAAGTTCCATAATTGTAAGTGCATTCAGGAATTGACGCTTATATTCATGCAGACGCTTGATTTGTACATCAAATACGGTTTCGGGATCAACTTTTATGCCGTCATGCGACGCAATGTAATCGGCAAGTACTTTTTTATTGTCTTGTTTGATAGCTATAAATCGGTCAAGGACCGCCTTGTCTCCGGCGTAATGCTCCAGATTCTTTAGCTCATCAAGATTTGTCAGCCAGTTGCTATTTCCGGATAATTCGGTAATCAATGCAGACAACTCCGGATTACACAATCCGAGCCAGCGGCGTTGGGTAATTCCATTGGTTTTGTTTTGGAACTTTTTCGGCATCCTGTCATACCAACATTTTAAAACGTTATCTTTTAATATTTCGGTATGAATTTGTGCTACCCCGTTGATATATTTTGAGCAATAGCACGCAAGATATGCCATATGAAGCGTTCCGTGCTGAATAATCTCAACTTGCGGTCTCAACTCGTCCGAAAAGCCGGTCGCTGTCAGTTCTTTTTTAAATTTTCGATCGATCTGAACGATAATCGACGCAACATCAGGGGATATTTTTCTTACAAATTTCATATCCCACTTTTCAAGGGCCTCTTGCATAATAGTGTGGTTGGTATAATTGAATACTTCACAGGCGGTCTCCAACGCTTCGTCAAATTCGACTCCCTCCAGTTCAAGCAGTCTGATAAGCTCCGGAATTGAAATGACGGGATGAGTATCGTTAAGTTGAATGGTAACATATTCGGAAAGCTTTCCGAAATCATTGCCATGTACGGCTTTAAACTTTCTTAAAATATCCTGCAAAGATGCCGACGAGAAGAAATACTGTTGTTTCAAGCGGAGCAGCTTGCCGGCATTGGTGCTGTCATTGGGATAGAGAACACGGGAAATATTCTCGGCACTGTTTTTCCTTTTGAGAGATTTATCGAATTTTTGCTCATTAAACAGTTCAAAGTCAAAGTCATTAACCGCTTCTGCCTGCCAAAGCCTTAAGGTACCGATATTATCCGTTGCATAACCGATTATGGGAATATCATATGGCACAGCAATTACGGTTTCATCGCCGAAAACAACTTTTACCTTTTCATCCTCCTTGCGAACAGACCACGGGTCACCGTAACGGGTCCAGTCATCAAGTAATTCTTTCTGAAATCCGTTTTCAAAGCTTTGCTTAAACAAGCCGAATTTGTAGCGGATTCCGTATCCGTCAAGCGGCAGATTAAGCGTTGCAGCACTGTCCAGAAAGCAGGCAGCAAGACGTCCAAGTCCGCCGTTTCCGAGAGCGGCATCCTCAATATCTTCCATCAGATTGATGTTTGTGCCGTATTTTTTCAAAATGCATGAAACCTCATTGCTGAGATTTAGGCAAAACAAATTATTGTAAACCGCACGGCCGACCAGAAATTCAGCAGAAAAATAATACGCACAACGCTGCTGTCTATGTTTTTGTCGGGAGGCCGACCAACGATCTGATATTTCCGCCATGACGGCACGAGATACCACATTATGCAACTCATTTGCGTTTAAATTCTTCAGTTCCTTCTGATATTCGGTTTTTGCGAAAAGAACGAGCGTTTCTTCTAAATCTATCATAACCAATCAATCCTTTCTCATTCTCGAATACAGTTTTGTTAAATATCGGAGCATTTTAAAATTCTCACTGTTTATATCTTCCTTGCGTGCACGCCATTGCCAGTTTCCTCCGACGGTTGACGGCGTATTCATCCTGGCTTCCCCGCCGAGTCCCAGAATATCCTGCATAGCGATAACCGATGTGTCGGCAACGCTTGCATGAGCACAACGAATCATGGCAACGTTCAGGTTTCTTGCACAGTTTAAATATTGTTTAGCAAAGCGCAGATCTTCTCGCTGCAGGCTTTTTTGCCAGCCAAGGACAGTATCATTATCGTGTGTACCTGTATACACTACGCAGTTTTTATCATAGTTGTGCGGCAAATAGTCGCTTTCCTCACGGGAATCAAAAGCAAATTGTAAGACTTTCATTCCGGGAAATTTACTCCTCTTGAGCAGTTTTTGTACGCTGTCGGTTAAAAAGCCGAGGTCTTCGGCAATAATCGAAATTTTGCCAAGCTGCGCCTTAAGTGTATTAAACAGGTCCATTCCCGGACCCTTTCTCCATACACCCTCTTTGGCGGTGCTGTTTCCGGCTTTTACACAGTAATAGGAATCAAAGCCTCTGAAATGATCAATACGGACAACATCATACAATTTTAAAGCTTCGCGAATCCGTTTTACCCACCAGGAATAGTGATCGTTTTTCATATATTCCCAGTCATAAAGCGGATTGCCCCAAAGCTGCCCGTTTTCTGAAAAAGCATCCGGTGGACAGCCTGCCACTTCGATCGGCTGCATTTCATCATTTAACAGAAATTCCTTTGGATCCGACCAGACATCGGAGGAATCAAGTGCAACATATATCGGTAAATCTCCGATTATTTTGATACCAAGATTATTGGCATAGTTTTTTAATTTATTCCATTGCTCAAAGAACAAATACTGAAGCATTTTGTAATAGTCTGTCTGTTCTTTACACTTTTCACGATAATAGGCAATGGCATTCGGTTCTCTTTTCCGTATGTCACTTTCCCATTCGCCAAACGCCTTTCCCGAATGCTCGTCCTTTATTGCCATAAAGAGAGCGAAATCATCAAGCCAGAACGCATTTTCGCGGCAAAAATCATGATAATCGTTCGGAAGTCTCTTAAAAAAGTGCTTTTGTACTTTTTTAAAAACCTTACGGCGCTGACTATACAAGAGTCCGTAATCAACCCTTTGGGGATCCGAACCCCAATTTATATTGGCATATTCATCTGCTTTTAGATAACCCTGATTTTCAAGCGTTTTTAGATCAATAAAATAAGAATTACCGGCAAATGTTGAAAAGCTTTGATACGGAGAATCACCGAAAGATGTCGGACATAAGGGCAGTATTTGCCAATAAGTCTGTCCGCTTTCATACAGTAAATCAACAAATGCGTAAGCATTTTCACCGAAAGTACCGATGCCGCTGTCTCCAGGCAGCGATGAAATATGCATCAACACTCCGCTTGTTCTCAAGAACACACCTCCTAATATCTGCGTTATGATAAATCTGCTTTGACAGATCAGTCACAAATCAATTCTTCGGTTTCCTTATCAAAAATATGAACACGGTTTGTGTCAAGATAAAGGGCAACATCTGAATTGTTCTCTACTTTTTTATTTGACGGAACATTGGCAATAATCTTTTCTTCGCCAAGCTCGCCGTAAAGATAAATCTCCGACCCCATCATCTCAGCAATTTCAACATGAAGATCAATGCGGTTAGTTTTGTTTTCATTTTCATATTTTTCATTCGCATGTAAATCTTCAGGTCGGATTCCGAATACAATTTTCTTTCCGAGATATCCTCTCAATTTTTCATTGTTCTGCATTCTTTCCGGAAGAGAAATCGTATAACCGGAAAATTCTAAATATAAAATATGATTATTCTCAACAAGGACTGCATCAACAAAATTCATTTTCGGCGTGCCAATGAAGCCTGCCACAAACATATTACATGGATGTTCATAGAGCTCAGACGGTGTATCAACCTGTTGAATAAAACCGTCTTTCATTACTACGATTCTGTCAGCCATGGTCATTGCTTCTGCCTGATCATGTGTAACATATACAAATGTCGTCTGCAGCTTTTGATGAAGACGAATGATCTGACTTCTCATCTCGGCGCGAAGCTTTGCGTCAAGATTCGACAAAGGCTCGTCAAGTAGGAAAACCGCCGGATCACGAACCATGGCACGTCCGAGTGCAACACGCTGACGCTGACCTCCCGAAAGGGCTCTGGGCTTACGGTTTAGATAGTCTTCAATCTCAAGAATCTTGGCGACCTCTCTAACCTTACGATCAATTTCTTTTTTATTGACTTTACGAAGCTCAAGAGCAAAAGCCATATTTTTATAAACTGTCATATGAGGATAAAGTGCATAAGACTGGAAAACCATTGCGATATCACGGTCCTTCGGTGCATCATCGTTTACCCGTTTGTCTCCGATAAGCAAATCTCCGGAAGTTACTTCTTCAAGACCGGCAATCATACGAAGTGTTGTTGATTTTCCACAGCCGGACGGTCCAACGAGAATAATAAACTCCTTGTCCTTTATCTCAAGATTAAGATCAGATATAACCGTATTTCCGTCCTCATAGGTTTTTGTTATATTTTTCAGTGTAATAGATGCCATGTATTTCATTCCTTTCAGTAAAATTGAATCATCAAACAGAAATAACGCTTTCTCCCTTCAACAGCTCAAAGGGAATTAGAATGTGTGACGATTCCTGTTTCGCTTTGCCGATCGTTTCAAGCAAGGCGTTTGTTCCGCATTCTGCAAGCTGTTCTTCATACTGCCTGATTGTGGTTAGTCTCGGGTTCATATACTGTGTCAGCGGCAATCCGTCAAAGCCGGTAACGGAGATATCCTGCGGAACACGAAGACCCCTGTCGGTAAGCTTTCGGATTGCACCGATCGCCTGAACATCACTCATCGAAAAAACAGCAGTCATATCTCCGAATTTTTCAATCAGTTCTTCGGCGGCCTTTTCACCGCCTTCAAAAGAATACTTTGACGTCTGATAATGGGTTTCAAAATCAAAAGGCAGATCATGCTTTTTCATTGCCTTCATAAAGCCTTTAAAACGACGATCGGAAATCTCGGATTTGTTTATATCGCCTCCGATAACACCGATGTTTCTGTGACCGTTTGCGATAAGATATTCGGCAATTTCCTGCGCCGCCGAAATGTCATCCGTTCCGACACTTGACAACATTTTGTTTGAAACATTATTCGCCTGATTGGTAATTAGCACACAGGGAACTTTAATTTGATTGAAGTCGGCTTCATATCGTTCAGGGTTACCACCCAGAAATATAATCCCTGCCGGGCGCTTTTCATAATAAATTTTCAAGGCGGTCTTTGCTTCGTTATCATATTCATCAAGCACATACACCGAAGAGGTGTATATTGTTTCCCCGATTTTCTTTTGAATGATTTCAAGAATCGAGTTAAGAAGAATGTTCGAGACACCTTTTACCAGTATCGCAATATATCTGCCTTGCATTTTGAGATGCTGAGCATTTGTGTTTCGAACAAAATTATTTTTTTCGGCAACCTCTAAAATTGCTTTTCTTGCGGTTTCGCTGACATTTGGCTGATTGTTCAGTGCCCTTGACACGGTGCCGACAGCGTATCCTGACAATTTTGCAATATCCTTAATTGTCATATTATCAATCCTTTTTGATTTTTGATTCTGTATCCGATATCGCAGATTATCCTTTTACTGCACCGGCAATAACACCTTTAATGATATGCTTTTGGCAAAGCAGATAAAATACTATAATCGGTATAATGGCAAGAACAAGCATTGCCATGAAGCCACCCATATCGGTATCTCCGTAGGCACCTTGCATCGCAATTTGTATAGCAACAGGAATTGTCTTGTTACCTGTTCCGAGAATTAGGTACGGAAGCAGATAGTCGTTCCATATCCACATCGCATTTAGTATCGCAACAGTGATAGCAGTTGGCTTCAATATCGGGAACACAACCATAAAGAAGCATTGAAGGGGATTACAGCCATCGATTGTTGCCGCTTCTTCAATTTCAAGCGGTATGCTTTTTACAAAGCCGGAAAGCATAAATACCGAAAGACCGGCACCAAAGCCGAGATATACAAACACAATTCCGAGAACATTGTTAAGATTAAGCTTTCCGACAATATAGGTCATGGTAAACATGACCATCTGAAACGGAACAATCATACTGAAAACAAATGCATAGTAAAGACCTTTTGTCAATTTGTTTTTTACTCTTATCAGGTACCATTAGGTCATTGAAGTACAAACGACAATTAGTATAACTGAAGCTACGGTGATGAAAAGTGATCTTCCGAAGGCTGCCAGAAAGCCTGATGATTTCAGTCCGTTTAGGTAGTTTTCAAAGCCGACAAAGGTTTCGGAATTTGGAAAAGCAAACGGTTCGGAGGAAATATAAAGCTTTGATTTAAAGGAGTTAATGAGCACCAAAATCATAGGAACCATAAATAACACTGCTAAAGCAGAGAGGATTACGGTTATGATAATATTTGTGCTTTTTTTTGCGCCTGCCGTCATTGTTCTACCTCCTTACTGCGTGTTGCTCTAAGCTGTAAGAAAGCAATCAAGGCAACAATAATAAAGAAGATAACCGCTTTTGCCTGTCCGACACCTGCCCATCCGATTCTTCCATAGAAGGTTTTGTAAATGTCAAGAGCCAGCATCTGAGTTGACTTGCCCGGAGCACCGCCGGTAAGTGCCAGGTTCTGGTCGAACATCTTGAATGAGTTTGTCAGTGTTAAGAACATACAAATCGTTATAGAAGGCATCACCATCGGGATTGTGATTTTAAACAGTGTTTTTGTTTTGGAAGCACCGTCAATAGCCGCCGCTTCTATTAAATCTCCCGGAATGTTTTGTATTCCGGCAATATATATAACCATCATATAACCGATCAACTGCCAGTTATTCAATATGACAAGTCCCCAAAAGCCGTAAGTTGAGGATTTAGTAATATCTGAATTTACAAGCATATCAAGTACACCGTTAATAAGAAGCTGCCAGATATATCCGAGCACGATGCCTCCGATAAGATTAGGCAGGAAAAACACCGAGCGGAAAAAGTTTGTTCCTTTCATTTTTCTTGTCAGTAGCATGGCAAGTGAAAATGCGATGATATTTACGGTGATGATTGATACAATGGTAAAAAGTGTTGTGAAAATAAGCGCATTTAAAAAGTCGTGATTTGGATCGGTAAAAATCTTGATATAGTTGTCAAGACCTACAAACTGTGCGTTTGTAACCGTCGTGAACTTTGTAAATGAGAGCCCGACACCCATAATGAACGGAGCGACAAAGGCAATAATAAATGCGATTAAGGTTGGCAACACAAACACAGGGAAATATTTTTTTAGGCTTTTATTCATATGATTCACCTTATTTTTGCCAAGCAAAAACTTACCTTTCTTGCATTTCCTTTACGGAAACTGCCTTTATTATAAAATTTGTTTGAATTTACAGATTTCCTGACAGTCCGTTTTTTCTGTTTTTTATGCAGAACGCTCTGCCAAATACACGTTCAGCAGAGCGTTCTTTTCAATTGACGGAATACCGCCGTTTTTAACTGTTATTCAATCGCTGCACTTTCGGAAGCCCATTCGTTTACAACAAGCTCTTTTACTTCGTCGAATGTCTTTGTACCCTGAGCGTACTGCAAGAGAGCAGCACCAAAATCATCCTTGAATGTCTGTGATGGGAACAGTGTGAAGTTCCAAGGAACTGTATTGATTCCGTCTTTATTCATCCATAAAAGTACTTCCTTAGCAAGAGGATCGGTGGGCTTTTCGTTGTCTTCAAATGTATCAAACGGGGCGATGAATCCCAATTTGTTGGTTACATAGTCCTTACCTGTCTTACTTGAATACAGCCAGTAGATAAAGTCTTTAGCAGCCTTCTGCTCGCCGGCTGAAGCCTGGGAGTTAACACAGAAGAAGTTTTCGGTACCGATGCAAAGACCCTGTGATTCTTCGCCGTCTACACCTGTGTAGATTGGAAGATACTTCACGTTTTCAGCCTTAACTTTGTTGCCCTTAACTTCAGAAATCTGTCCCCATGCCCAGTTGCCATTCTGAACCATTGCACATTTTTCAAGGGCAAATTCAGCCATGGAGTCGTTAACGGTTTTTGTGCCGAGTTCGGAAGAATCAACAGTTGAGTTGTTGATATAAAGGTCAAAAATGTTTTTAAAATTATCAGCATAATCAAATTTCAGTGTTTTTGTTTCGTCGGATGTCAAGTCAACATTGTTGGCTTTAAACTCCTGATATACAGGGAGGTTAGCAAGATGAGTCTGCCATCTCCAGTCTTCACCGCTCTTGAGAGAGGTGCTTGCGAATACGCCGTCAATACCAAGGGCGTCTTTGTTTTTTTGCATATCCTCTACAACTTCTTTAAGAGCTGCAAAGTTGTTGATTTCGTCCATTGATGTGTATTTGGTAGCTTTATTGTCAAGGGCGAAATATTTATCCATAATAGCCTTGTTATAGATAATGCCATAGCCTTCTACAACATAAGGAACACCGTAAGCCTTACCATCAACTGTTACTGCAAGAGATTTGTCGGTAAGGTGGTTGTAAATTTCGCTGTCGGTAAGATCTGCACAATAATCTTTCCAGTTCAGGTATCCTTTCGGACCGTTAATCTGGAAAATTGTGGGAGCTTCATCTGTGGCCATCTTGGACATTAAGGTTTGTTCGTAGGTATTGTTTGCTGCTGTTTCAACAATAACCTTTACACCGGTTTCTTCCTCATACTTTGCGGCGATTTCCTGATAGATGTCTGCAACTTCAGGTTTGAAATTCAAATACCTGATTTGTTTTACAGATTCAACATCATCGCCGGTATCGGTTTTTCCGCAAGCGGTAAAGATACCGATCACAAACAGTGAAGCAAGGGTCAATGCAATGATTTTCTTTAGATTTTTCATCATATTTTACTCCTTTGTAAATTGTTTTTTTGAAACTGGAAACGTTTCCAATTGCAACTTTACTATATCACACCTCTTTTATGTTTTCAATCCTTTTTTAAATGATTTCCGCAATTTTGTATAAAAACTACAAACAGTTATAAATGATTTTGTGCATATTGTATAGTTGATCCGTAACAGTTGATTTTTCCAACTGTTTAAGTTAAGATATATTAATCGATATAGAATAAAGGAGTTGCTTTTATGAATCTGAATGATTTTGACAAAACTGTCCCGTATATCAAAAAAAGGGGCATCGGCGGCTATTTTCAGCTTATCTTTCATAATTTTTTCGATTTTATCTTATTGAATCTCGTATTCACCCTTACCTGTCTGCCACTTATAACGTTCGGTGCCTCGTATAAGGCTCTGATTCAAGTTTGCAACAAGTACGCCGAGGATAAGGTAGTTTATCCGATCCGCGAGTATTTTGCTTATTTTAGAAACGAATTTATAAAAAGCACTGTTTACGGATTATTTTTCTTAATTATGTTTTTCTTGATTGATTTTTCCTGCGTTTTCTATTTTAACCTGTCAAAACGGCTTTCATTGATGATTATTCCTGCGGTTGTCTGTGCCGGTTGCCATATTGTGCTGACCATGATTATGAATTGGTTTTTTCCTCTTTTCACTAAAATTGAACAAAGTTTTAAAGCACTGATTTCAAACTCTTTTATTTTGGCTTTCGGCAATATAAAACCAACGCTGTGCTATTTACTTTCGGTTATTATTTGTGTTACGCTGATAGCCTTTTTATTTCCGTATAGTGTACCGTTCGTTGCCCTGCTTCCGTTTTTTATTGTTGCACTTGCGTCAAGCTGCGGTACTGTTGAAAAAATCAATAAAGCATTTGAAATAAAAGCAACTTATAAAAACACCGAAAATGACAATGAACAATAAAAAATATTAATTGCATAGATTTTGATTATGATACATCTATAAATGATTTTTTGTATTAGGATTCTATTTCTACAAACTTATTACAGATAGGTGAAGCGGTTAACAAATTTTCAAGTGAATTTATTGAAGCATATAATATCATATTGCTATCTCCTTTCTCTTCTATTAGCATTATAACACAACTCATGATTTTTTAAAGGGAACTATTATAGACCGATTATTTTTGGATAATATGATTAATACTCCACTCAATGAACTATAGCTATTATTAGCCAATCTTAAATATGATAAACCCTCCGCTTTTCAGCAAAGGGTTTATTGTTAATTCTAAGCATTCAACTTAATTATATTCTTCTCGCGCTTTTCCGATTCCTTTTCTGCAATCAGATCGCTCATCGTGTCTGCAACGTTCTGCTGCATTGCGTCGGTTACGTGCATATAGGTGTTCATCGTGAAGCCCGCGTCTGTATGACCGAGCATGTGCGATACCGTCTTTATATCCATTCCCTGTTCAAGCGACAGCGTTGCGAAGGAGTGCCGCAGGTCGTGGAAGCGGATATCCGGCAATCCTGCCCGTTTCAGCATTCGGTGCAGTTTCCTGGTGACTGCGTCGGGGTCTCTGTAACCGTCCGTTATCGGTGAGGGGAAGAGCAGTTTTTGGTCGAGCCGCTGTCTGCCTCTCAACACCTTCAGCAGATTGACACAGTCATCGCTGATGGTGATTTTCCTGATGGATGATTTTGTCTTTGGCGGTGAGACTTGCAAGCCTTCGGGCGTTCTCTGCAACTGCTTGCTGACGGAGATTGTCTTTGCCTTAAAGTCAACGTCTTTCCATTCAAGTGCAAGGATTTCACCTCGCCTCATTCCCGTTGAGATTACAAGGTAGTAGAATTCATAGCATTCAGAATCTCTCGCTTCATTTAGGAAGGCAGCAAGGTCCTTCGCTGCAAGCGTTTTCATTTCCTTAGGCTTGTCCTCGGGCAGTTTAACCTTTGAACAGGGATTCTTGTTTATCAGCTCTTCATCAACCGCTTTTTGCAGGCAGGAGTGAAGCGCTATTTTTATATCCCTGACCGTTCTTGCCGACAGCCCTTTGTTTTCACTTTTCTTAATTCTGCCTTCGGTAAACATTCTCATAAGGAATTGCTGACAGTTTACCGTTGACAGACTTTTCAGTTCTATGTTACCGAGCGAAGGATTGATATAGGTGCGGAAGAAGAATTTGTAATTCTCATAAGTGCCGGGGCGCACCGCTGCCTTACAGAAGTTTTCAATCCATATTTCAGACCACTCTTTAAGAGTAGGGTTAGGATTTTTAAGGAAGTCACACCGTGCGAGAGTAGCCTGTTGTTCGTTGTATTCGGCAATAGCAGCTCGCAGTTTTTCTTTACACTCGGCTTGTGATTTAGCAAGAATATATTTAACTATTTTCTTGCCGTTCTCATCAACACCGGCATTGTAACGACCTTCCAAGCGCCCGTCTTTTCTCTTGCGAAGCGTTCCTTCGCCGTTGCTACGTTTTGACATAATAATCAACTCCTTTCAGCAACACACAATACCACAAGGTCATAGTAATATCCAGCGAAAACAGAAAGAATATTACTGCCTTCTGCAATTAGTTTCAATCCATTCCTTGAGCTGCTCTTTCGGCACAGTCATTCGCCTTCCGATATTAATTACGGGAAAGGTTTTATCCGTTTTAATCAAATGATACAAGCTGACATCGGAAACGCCGAGCACTTCCGCCGCTTGCACAACCGATAATGAAATCGGGAGTTCATCAAAATTTTTAAACATAATTTTCTCCTTTTCGGTAAAATACCCTTTTTATAGTTCTCTATAAAGTTTTTGAGATTAGCGAACAAATCTACATAGACATCGTGAAGCCTTCGTCTTCATCCTCATCATAATAATCATACTGATTGCGGTAGAATTCTTCTTCGTATTTCTTCTGTTGAAGTTCCGATTGCTGACGAAGGAGTTCCTGTTGCTCACGTTTCGTTTTAGCATATTCATAAGCAGCGGTAACTGCTGCAGTGCCGAGGTCAACGATTGCAGCAACGTTATCTGCTTCGCGATTTGATTCGCTCTCGTCTTTTTCTTTCTTGGTGTCTTCAGCGTTGCCCTTCTGACCGTGAGCCTGCTTTTTCTTCATCAGCTTCTCTCGCTCCTTTTCATCAAGCTGCGAGTGTAAATCGTCAAGCCGTTTACTGCAGGCGGTATTGATAAAGAAACCAACCAAATACGCAATGTCGTTTATGATTGCCTTGTTTGTATTGTCTGCCGCAGTCTGATTCTCATTCTGACTTATATCCATTTGAAGAACGTAGTTGATGATTTTGTTTTTCAGGACCGTGAATTCTTTGTTCTCTTCAAGCGGTATATCAGGCTCTTTACCGCTGTCATAGTATACTGAAAGCTTTTCTCTGTTAAGCCTGTTCCATTCTGAATAGAGCTTACTGATTTCAGTTATCTGCGCAAGAACTTTCAGTATTTTATCAACGCTTTTCTTAACATCCTTCGGCAGATAGCCGTATTGCTTTCTGCCTTTGTAGGATTGTAACTGTTCGGCTAACTGAACGAACTGACTCAGAAGATTATCATCAATATCTATTCTGCCGATATCATAAAGCATTTTATCAAATTTGTCTTTCAGCTCTTCACGGATATCAGTTTGCAGTTTAAATAACTTGTACTGCTCGTTACGGAATATGTCATTTGCAAAGGCGCTTTTCAGTTTTTCATAACCTTTTGCAGTAATATATCCGTTACCGTTGGTTGAATAAACCATAAGGTGGATATGCGGATGATGTTTCGTGTTATGAAAAGCAGCGTACCATTTCAGTTCGCTGACTGCAATCTTATGCGCTTCGGCGATTTCATTTATGTTTCGCCTGACGCAATTCTTCCACGCTTCTGCGTTATCATAACCGAGACGGGATGCATCTTCGCGCCGTAAACTAATGACGTCAGCAAACACAATTCCGTCAACGGAAGCGACATCCTCTGCTGCTTTTTCCAGATCTATATCATCATCTGTATCTGAAAACAAGCCGTGCGAGCCGAGCTTTTCAACGCCGGGGCGTTCCGCAACATAATGCGTAAGTGTTTTGAGATCTGCAGTATCTGCGTTGCGCTCAACGATAGCAGAGAGCAGTTCAGACGCATTAGCCTTTGTCATATTCTTTACGTATGAATCAAACTCTGGATACTGATATATATCGGGATAGTGCCGAACGGCGCGGTATATTAATGCGTCCTGCTGCCTTGTACTCGGCTTGTGTTCAGCGTTAGTATCCAGCTTTTCAACGCCTTCACGGGTTGCAATATATTTCAGCAGTTTTCCCGTGCCTTGTGTGCGGTTACCTTTATAGTATCTTGTCGTTACGATAATCTTAGCCATAATTAATCATCTCTTGCATTTTCAAGCGTAAGAACTCCGTTGTTTTCTGCAACCGTTTCTGAAATAAATTGGCGCAGTACCATAAGCAACTCGTCGCTGAGATCAAAATTATTACCGATAATTCTTGTTGTCATACCTGTTTCAACCGCTAACTTAAACAACATATCACAGACGTTTTTCTCAACACCGCCGATGACATTTTTGATGCTTCTGTTGATTACAGGTGAGAGATAATCTAGACTTTCCTGCTGATAAAGATAGCCGATATAGAAATCAATAGCGGTGCAAACGAAATCACTTTTTGATGTGCAGTTCGATAATGGCATCGCATTTTTCATTTTCTGAACTTGCGACGGTCTTTGCCAATATGAATATCTTTGTTTTTTCTCTTTTGCCATAGTTAAAATCTCCAATTATTAATAGACGCCCTTTGTGGAATACTCCTTAAACTCGCTAAACTTCTGCGAAACAGTCGGCTCTGCCGTCTGTTGTGTTCCGTGAGGCGACGCCTCACTTAATCCTGCTTGCAATAATATTGCAAAATACCGTTCTCAAACGGCTTACAGTCAGGCAAAATTACCCTTCTGTATTTCTTCTTTGACTTCCATAAAAGCCTTCTTCCTCTTTTTTAAATCAACGACAATATACAGATTAGATGTTTGCATATGATCGTCATCAAAGCGGTGGCTCTTTTCTATCAGTCCCCATTCAAGAAGTTCCTTAACAGCTTTATCAACAGTTACAACAGAGATGTCGCCGCAGTTCTTGCCGATGGTTTCTCTCGACGGGTACGACGCACCGAAACAGTCGCTGCATTTACATAAGTAGAAAAATACCATAAACGCAGTCGGACTCAAATCATAATCAAATACATCCTCGGGGACAAGAAAGAAATGACCTGCTTTAATAAAATTATGCACTTCGGTAAATGTCATATCACGCACCTCCTGACTATAAAAAATATATCTACGGAACTTCTTCCATCATAAGCATAGCACCGCGTATTTCCGGTTGCAACAACAATCAATTCACCGTACTGTTTCTTGGACACAAAAGCACATAGCGTTGCATATGGAAACGATTTTTATTGACTCTGCAAATAAGATAATTTACAATTTTAATATCATTTTCAAAGCAAAAAACTACCGCCCTGCATCTTTCGCAGGGCGGCTTTCATTTTGTTTCAATCATTATTTTCATCGCAAGGGAGAAACCTGTTTTGAATGCATCTTCCGCAATCACGGATGCTAATTCATTAGATGCAGTCAGGTATTTTTCAAACAGTTCCTTCTGCTCAGAAGTCATCCCTGAACTGATTTCCTGCTGCATTCTTCCTACCAGATTTAGACTCTCAATATACCTCGGGTTTCTTTTCAGCGTTTCGGTGTCGCACGGCTCTATGTTTCCGTAGTAAAGATTTTCAAGCGTTGTCATTGTATCACTCCTTTGCAACACAACAACTACCACAATTCATTCCCAAAGTCCAGATAAAGATTTAAGACTCTCCTGCTTTTTAGGAGAGCCTTATATCATTTATCTATATTAAGATTTATTCGCATGAGCCAATACTTTTCTCCTGAAATATTCTAATTCGAGAGTTGTTGTAATGTTCTTACTTTCACATAGTCTTATTGCCATTTCTGCAAAAGTTTCACTATTGACCGGGCTTGTATACTTATACTTTTTATTGCTTATTAAATCTAAAATTCTTTCTTGATTTTTCATCATAAACTCCTTGTTTTGAATTTCTTGTTTTTCAAAACAAGGAGTTATGGATTCACAATTATCCAAGTCACCAACTATTTTCTTATATACACTATCATCAAGAAAATCCGTTTGAGCTCTTGAAGTATAAAAGAATTCGTAGTCAAGTAATATTACAAGTGTTCCAATTTGCCTGCAAGGTTATATTAACACATCTGAAAGTATTTGTCGATACTTTTTTAGCACGCCTGTTCTGTTTTTTGTTTTTTTCAAAGGTTAAGGCTCGGAGCATTGGTCCAAGAAGTGAAGCGTTAACAAATCTTAACAATTAAAAAAACAAAAAACACTGATATCCGCTGAATAGGATATCAGTGTTTTTCATTGTGTCTTGCTAAATTTGTATATTAGTTTTTATCAAACATTATCTGCTTTTCTAATCAGTGCGTATCTGACTTGGCATCCATAACCGCGTCAATAGCAAGAATAACGGCAAGCGCCATAACTTCATCGGCATTATCATCAATATCAAGCTCAAATGCATCGCCCCAGGAAAGCCACTTTTTGTGAATAGCAGCAATTATTCTGCCATTCTCTGTAATGCTGTAGTCGTGCGAAAGATAATCGCCTTCAATTTTCCAACCGATACCTTCAATTTCGTATTTTGGCTTCAGGAGCGAGAACTTTTTGCAAATCTGTGCTACTTCCGTGCCTCCAATTTCCACAACATAGCGTGGGAGCAGGCTCACCAGTTTTTGTTTCACAAATGCCTTTTCATTCCCGTCCATGTCCCATATAGTCAGTTGTCTTCCCAAAGAGATTAATTTGCTCTCAATGTGATAATGCGGGTTTTCGAACTCATCGGTAATGTCATATTTCTGCTTTAAGGAAAGCACCTTTTGTTTAATATAAAGTCTCATAATAACTCCTTGCGCCCCAAGCGTTTCTGCTCGGGGCAAGTATTTTTTAATAGCGCATTATTCATGCTTTTGTTTTTTGCGTTTAGCGGTCATAACAAGTGATGTGCCGAAGATACCTAAAGCAAGTCCGCCGATACCGGTGAGGGCGAGATAACCCTGGCTGAAGGTGGACGCCGTGTAGGCTGACTCATCCGATTTCCAGAAGAGGTACATTCCCTTGTTGTCCTCGCGGTAGCAATAGGCAGTATCGTCAATCTTAACCGGATTCTTATAATTGAACATATGCAACCAGCCGTTGCAATCCGAGGGCGCTTTGTCGCTGCCCTTCTGCAGCTTGAGCGAATCGGCGAGAATCGGATTGCCCTTACCGGACGAGCGATTTACATAGAGTGCAACCCACTGCTTGCCGACGTCCGCATTGATATCCGCAGCATCGCCGCAACCCCATTCCTTATAATCCGCTACGCCGTTTTGTGCATTGGTGTGGATTCCGATTTCCTGACGATTGCATTTTACAACTTCATAGTACGCAAACTGGTCGAAATCAATCAGTTCAACCTGATTGCCTTCTTCATCCGTATCATGGGAAACAATGTCCGCTTCGTCGACCATCATCGTTGGTATTGCCGAGAAATCACGGTGATAGAACTGATAGAGTTCAGCACCCTTAAGCGCTGCAGCAATTAACATAAACGCACCGCCGATACCCATCATCCAACGACCCGAGGTACCGAGCTCTGCCATTTTAGTGATGGCTACGCCCTCCTCCTGTGTCCAGGATGTACCAACGATATAGTTAAAGTCTGAAACCGGACGCGCCCTTAACTCAACAATGCGCATAACATCTTTTAAGTGTCTCATCTGCAGTCCAATAGCATTCATCATTCCGGGAAGTGCCCTTGCCGAATAGATTGCCATCGCGGCACCTGCGGCTAAGGTAATAAAACCTGCGCCCAAAGTAGCATAGGAAAGAATATCCACTAAACCAAACTCATCCCAGAGAATGTCATACGGGTCCTTGCCGAAGCTCTTTTGCTCGAGCGCTTTGCTTGTCAGGGCAACGCCCTTGCGGAAGATGGCACGGTTCATACCGCTGTAAATGGATATATTTTCCAGTTCTTCGCCATCTTTATCCGAAAACGCATCTTCAACAGAGGGGAAATCCGCTTTCGTCACGGCGGCACTGTTCACACCAAGTTTTAACAAGGTGGAAAGACTGATGAACTCCAGCGCAGCACGCTGTCCGTCGGAGAGTGATGCTGCAAGCGGTGCGAAGGCTTCGATGTCCTCGCTGTAATCCGCGTCCTCATCCTCGGGGCGCAGGAAATCGTAAAGCTTGTCGCCCCAGTCGCCCGAGTAATTCACTTTCTTAATCGCGAAATAATAGGTGCTGACACGGGAAAAGCGCGTAAACTCCTCCTGGTAGCGCGCTTCGTCCTCCTCCTTCAGTTGGGCAAAGAACTCCTCGCAGTCAGTGCCATCCTCGGCATCCGTGCTTCCCTCAATCGCAAATCCGTTTTCTTCGCAGTATTCCTCATACCAGCGGATATCCTCGTTGACGTCGCTCCACTGTTCGGCGAGTTTGGTTGCGTAGTCCTCAAAATGTGCCGCCAGCAGAGTCAGCGCTGCGGAAGAAGCCAGGTCCTGTCCCGCTGCCTCGGGTGCATATTGGTCGATTTTATTGACCAAATCGTTGCCGGTCAGACCATCCAGACGGTCCATCCAGGATTTCTTCGATGAATCGGTTGCCAGGGCGAGCGCCTGCTCGATTAACAGAACAGCGGGACCGGTGCTTTCGAGAATAATCTGCTGCAGGTCTGCGGTGTTTTTCTTTTCTTCATCAGAAAGGCTCTCGTAAGCGCTGTCGCCGATTTCGGTTTTCGTTTCATTCAGCAACAAATCACCGAGGGGCTTACCCGTATCGTTGGCGGCATACTCGTCGTTCGGGTCGCCGTCGTAGAATTTATTAAGCAAATCGTGCGCTGCCTGCGCGCGAATCTTGCCGCCCTTACTGCCCTTGCCGCTGTAATTCTGACGGTATTCTTCCAACGCGGGTACAAATGTATTGATAAATTCGGTGATGTCCTTCTTTTTCTTTGCTACGAGGTTGTCGTAGTCGTCGAAACTGTAACCGCCCTTCATATACATCGTTGCCATATCCGTAATGGCTTCGTCAGGGTCGGAGGTACGCTTGATGCCCATCATAGCAACAGCGTTATGCATACCCGTCGCTTTTGAGCTTTTGCCCTCATTCAGGTCGGCAATCGGCTCCCAGCCGTTTTTCTTTAGCCACGCCTCGGCGTCTTCCTTCTTTTAAACGTATGCGATATAGACATCCTTTACATACTTGCCGCTATTATCCGCCGCTGCTGCGCCGAAAGTTGCAGCAGAAGCGGAGAATGCCGTAATCATCGCCAGAGAAAAGGAAATCAGTTTTTTTAGAAACGGTCTTTTCATAATGCACAAATTCCTTTCAACAAAAATTATTTATAAATATTATATTTGTCTTAATATAGATTGTCAATCACCGGAATGGTTAATACTTAACCAGCCTGCTTAATAACGCCGAATGTTTCGGTGGGACTGTAATAGCCGAATTCCGGTAGTTCGCCGTTTGGACGAATCTGATAGGTAACGGCATCGTCGCTGCTGTCGGCTCTGTCCGTGTACATATATACGCGGTTATCGGAGGCTTCCCAGGTTTTGCCGTCAACGCCCGGAAGAACGCCCCTGTTCAGCGAGAAGCGGGATGCGCCTTCACCGGTGAGTTTCCAGTTTTCAGGCGAGCCCTCCACGCCGAGCACACACTCCCAGATGGGAGACTCGTACGCGGAAGCGTCGAATGTCTTTGCGCCGTAGTAGGAATGCTCAAATACTGCCGCAAGGTCGCCGGCAGTCGCATAACGCGGTGAAATATCGCCGTAGGTGAAGCAGATATTCGTAATCGGCGTCACCTCTGTTTCAACTGCTTTATCGCGGAAGAACTTTGACGATGTGTAATAGAGATACAGGCCGCAGTCCTTGCCGTTGCCCTCATTGAGCGAAACGACTTCTGCGCCGGACTTCAGATTATGCTTGAGCAGCGTATACGGCACGCCGGTAACTTTCGAATCCTCGAAAGTCTGGAAGATTTCTCTGGGATTACCCGTATCATCGGTTTCTTCTTCCTCTTCGTCCTCTTCCTCTTCGTCCTCTTCCTCATCGGCTTTTAACATATAGCCTTCCCCGATACGCACCTCTGCGGGCGGATTGTCGCCTTGATAGAGGAAAATATCGCGAATCGCATTCTTTTTGATATTCGTGCGTCGGTATCCGATTGCAATCCACTTGTCGGAACCCGTATTATAATTGCAATCCACATCAATCGCTGCATACGCATTGGTTGTGCCGACCATATCGGCATACGCCTCTTCCTTCGTTTTGCCGACACCGATGTACAATTTTTCATAATACTTCAGTTCTGATTTGTCATAGCCAAGATGAATGTATTTGTATTCATCCGTGCGCATACGCAGCTTGCCATACTGAGGCAGTTCGTTCTTGACACGGTCACTTTCGCTGACGGTAAACGCTGTATTGTAGCCGTTGAGGAATATCTCTTTATCAATTTGGATACCCGTAACGGGCGCCTGATAGTTCGCCGTACCGGTATTGGTCGAATAGTAAAGGAAATAGTTGCCCTCGGGCGATTTAACCGGTCCGCCGGCAAGAATATTCTTGGTCGAACCCGTATTCAGTGTATCCGACGCCGTTTTCTCATCCGTATAGTATTTCAGAACACCGTAAACTGCATTCGTCTTTTTCGCCGTACGGACAACGCCGATATAGGCGCATTTGAAATCCTTTTCGTAATCGTCAATAGAGCTGTCGCTATAGTCATGACCATACCAACGGTAATACGACATCAGATTGCCGCGTGACCATTTTCCGTTTGGCAGACTCTTTACATCCGTGCTGTTAGTATTTAGCGTATACCAGGGATGCTCGGAGGAAAGGTCAACCGGGATAATTTCATCAAATTCCGTCACCATCGGACGGCAGGAAATATCATCGTGTGCCGCACAAACGCTTGCCCACTGGGTTTTGGCATTGCTGTATAAATCCGCAATCGCTGCCTCGGGGGTTCTGCCAACGCCACAGAATACCGCAGCAACATATTTCTTTGCTTTATATTGATTTGTCAGCGGAACCGCTTTGCGTTTCTGGGTAATTTTTCCTTTACTGTCGCGTTTTTGCTCAGCGTCCGCTACTCTTGCGCCGGCATTCTTATTCAGATAGAGATAAAGGTATTTCGAGCCCTTATTCGTCGTATCGAGCGCCAGATTCATCGGGTGCTCATAGTCGCCCGGTGTGCGCAAATCGCACAGCGGCACAAAGCCCTTCATCTCAACAGGCTCTTCCTGCGTACTGAAAGCAATATCTTCCTCTTTCAGCGGGCTGACGCCGTCTCGCGGACCCGCGGTCATCAGATAGTGCGACAGGATTTCGGTTTCCCGATGGGTCATCCAGTCAAGATTCGAGCGCTGCCGCGCCTCATAGTTGGTATAAAGCGGCAGTGCCATCGTGTACGGGTTATAATAACCCGCCGTAATGCCCGCCGAGGTAATCGGTGTGCCCTGAATGCTGACGTTGCACGCCCGGAAGGTACCTGCGGGCGTTGTCAGTCCCGTGTACTTAATCTGTGCGCTGCTCTCGGAATACGGCGTAATCAGCCCCGAGATACCCGTAATCGCCCTGTAAGGATTATAGGTATACGCTACACCAAAATACATCGCCGTATGGTAAATCATATCCTCGTTTTCACGGGAAAGATACTTGATTGCGAAGTACGGTCTTTGTTTCATCGTTGCGTGGATAAGACCGCCGTCACCCTCTGCAATAACATTGTTTCCGTGCAGGGTGTGGACCTGGTCGAAATTGTAGGTATCAACAGAATGTCCGCCAACGTCGCGCCAGGTGAGCGCCATGGTCATTTCGCCCGCGCTCTCCGTCATAACGCGCATGGGCTCGCCATTCTCTTTCAGCAACTCAAAGCCGTTTTCCTTGGCAAAGGTCTGCATAAATTCGTAGTTAGTGCCATACGTTTTGTCCGCCGTTTTCTTATCGCCTGCAAGGAAATAAGAGAATCCCGCAACATAGCGCTGCTGTGCTTTTCCATTCCCGTCCTTGGCAAGGTATTGCTCCTTCGGCTGAAAATAGAGATAATATCCTTCCGACGGGTTCTTCTGGCTCATAAACTCATACGCTTCACTCTTCTTAGATGTCTGGTAATTATTGAAGCCTCTGTCCAAGAAAAAGAACGCGTCATCATCGTTGGTCGTGGAAAGGATGTTTTCGCTCCACATTGCGCCAAGGTCCACGGCGTTACCGCCGCTGAACAGACAAACGGGTTCCATACCGCTGCCGAGTTCCAGACGCTCGTTCTGAATCGCCAGTTTTACGATGGGCGTGCCTGCGGATTTGGACGCAGTCGCATAGAGCGTCAGTCCGTCGGGGGTCGTTTCGTAATCATCCTCACCCATTTTTGCATAACTTGCATCGCCGAAAACGATTGATTTATCCTTACAGCTTGCAAGACGGATATCGGTCAGGGCGTTCTTTTCGCTTCCGACCTGATAGCCGAGGAAGGTATAGCCCTGTTTCGGTGTCAGATTGACATCATAGTACTGGAAACTTCCTGATTTCAGTCGGTTGATGGCATCTTCTCGGTTGTCCGCATGGGAGAGCCTTACCTTCGTGATATATTTTCCGTCGTCAGCACTGATGGTGCCGGATGTTTTGCCGGCTTCGATACCGGGGAAGAACACATAAAGGGGCGAGCCTTTCTGGTCTCTGATCTCAACATCGTTTACGTTAACCGCCGTGCCTCCGATAATAAGTTTAAGCGGACGGTATCCCTCGGGCGCCTGATAATTGCTGTTTGTGACAAACGGCTCCTCGCCCTCGACCACCTCAATTGGCTTACCCGCAGCCGGTGCTTTACTGTAATACATCGTCATCCAACGGTCGTACACACTTTGGTAACCGTTCATTTCGGCGTGCTCGGGGTCGATGTTTTCCAACATCTTATTCCTTTCATACGCTTCTTTCGGCAGAGCAGTACTACTGTTGTCGCTGAATACCGATATTGACGCATTACTCGTCACGGTATCATAGCGCACCGAATAGGTTCCGGAACTGTTTTGGCGTGCATCAAAAACAACATCGGGGATATTGCTGTAGTCAATCTCTTCCCGCTGTTCCAAGGCGCCCGTCCACTGCAGGATGCTATATACCAGCATCGCCAGACCGACAACCAAAGCGAGAACGTTCAGCGCCCACATCGCGCAGAGCAAACCGCCGATGATATAGCCTGCGGCAGCCGAGCCGATGAGTCCCGCTGCCAGGTTGATACCGGCAACGGCGAGAATATTAGAACCAACGGTCCACAGGGTGCTGCCGATGATGGCAGAAGCAACGGATACAAAACCACCGAAACCAAGGGTGCACACATCAATGATAATCAGCGTTTGGCTCAGTGTGTCCTGCTCTTTTCGCTCCGCTTCATTGACGGAATTCGTCAGGTCAACGCCGGACGCAGATGCCTCGTTTGCAGCATCGGTCTGTACGACCTTCTTGCTGTAAATCGAAGAATCGGTTCCCACCCAGAGAGAAACCTTGCCGTCTTTGTAGCCCTGTTCCTGCAGGTTTTGTGCCGTCTCTTTCAGCGCTTTTTCGCGTTTTGCAATATATTTATCCGTCTGATACAGTCCCTCGATGATGGTACTGAATCCGCCGAGCGAAAGCGCAACGCGCTGCGCCTGCGTCAACGCCTGAATGATGGGGTACACCGTGGAGGGATGGTCCTCGAGCGTCTCATCGTTTGCCAGCTTCATAATGTACTGGGCAAGCGTCACGTCGGATTTGTATTTTTCTGATGAAACATTCTCGTCTTCCGTGTTGTCGCTGAGAAGGTCAGCGTTGTTGACGACAGTTTCTCCTTTTTCCTGGTAAGGGAACTCGTCGAGAAGCGCATAGGTGCCGAGCGCCTCGGAAAACTCGGGAAAACGGCAGTCCGTACCTGCTTTTGAAAGCTTTTCAATACTGTTTTCCTCCGTCATTCCCTCGAGCTCTTCGTAGCCCAGCGTTTCGCCGTAGGTATCGTAACGCTTCTTTGCCTCTTTATAAGTAGCCGCAAACTCTTTGATTGCGGTAATCAGCTTTTTTGCGGGGTCCTGGCAGTTCTCGTCATACATATTCCTTGTTTCGGAAGTGCCGTTTTCATACTCATCCGCGACCTCGCTCTCTCGTGCGCGGTCCACCCAGGTGGTGCCGTCCTCGTTATAGTCAGCGGCTGCGCTGCATAGCAAGTCGGTAATCTTGCCGAGCACCATCGAATTACCACGCTGAATAAACTTTTCAAAAAATGTAATGTCCGCACTGTGAATTAGATAGTAGCCGAGCAGATTTTCCTGCGCCGTGTGCGACTTATTCTCGTCCACATAGAACATATTCAGCGAGTCGTACGCCATCATGGCGTTAGGGCTGCCCGCCTCCACTTTCCTTGCAAGCTCATTGACAAGTACCATCATCTGTCCTGCTTCGTCCTTGAAATCCGCAATATGAGCATCCAGAAATTCCTGATAGTTCATCTCACTAAAATGCGTATTCTTCAAATCCAGCAGCGTGATGTCGGTGATGGCGTCGCCCGCATCCTCGGTGGTCTTGTATCCCATATAAACGCCGACCGGTACGCGGCTTGAGCTGCCGCTTACAATAAAGACGCCCGGAGCGCCCTCATTAAGATTGGTAGGGCAGAAAATATAGCCTTCTTTCTCGCAGTCAGCGCGCGCAAGCGCCTCCGTTTGACCGTAAAACATCTTAACCTCGCTCAGGTACTGTATGGCATAGACCTTTTCCTGAGTGGTGACGGCGTACACCGGCTGCATCGTCGGTTGGGTAAAAAACGTACATACGGCAAGCACAAATGCAATTACCGCAGTGAAAACAGTCGTTCGTTTCATTGTTTCTCCCCCTTCCGCCGTTTACGGTTGCAGACAAATCCGCCCGCCGTCACGGCTATAATAATCATAGCGCCGATAAGAAGCGCCGCTTTTCCGTCAGAAAAGACGGAGGCGCGCAGTTCGGTGTCTACTGTCTCGGTATCGGCAAGCTCGAGTTTGCCGTAGTCTGCGCGGAAATACTCCTTCAGCTGGTATGCGCTCGTGAGCGTTTTGCCGAGTTTTACGTTGCCGTCGGAATCGCTTCGCAGTCTGATTTCCGAATCCGGTTCAAGACCGTGGTCATAGATGACCGCGCCGTTTTCAATCACAAGATTATCCATCGTGTCGACGCCGTCATTTTCGCGAATGACTGTCTTGCCGGCAACGCCGATGGAGCCGGGGCTATCGATATACAGTCCGCCGCCTTCTCCGCCCGTGGCATTTCCCGTAATGGAACAATCTTTCAGATACATATCATTATAGTAAGAGTAAACCGCGCCGCCTGCATCTTCTGCACTGTTGCGTTTCATCGTGCAGCCAATGAGCCACAGACCGTCGTCGGAATCCGCATAAATTGCGCCGCCGTAATCCTCGGAATAATTACCTTCAAAGACAACGTCCTGCATACGGACGGTTCCGCGGTGGTGATAGAATCCGCCGCCGTCGTCCGCCTCGGCGCGGCAGTAGCTGACAGCGCCGCCGACCCAGCGGGTCTCGCCGCGATTCTGATAAACGCCGCCGCCCTGGTCGTCGGTCGCCGTACAGGCGAGCGTATTCACGTTCTCGCAGTTCAGGCTGTTACCGTCGCTCTCCATATAGATTCCGCCGCCGTAATCAAGCGCGCGGCAGTTGCGTATGGTACAGTCTTTCAGCGTCGCTTCTGCGGTGTCCTTCATATAAATCGCGCCGCCCTCGTTCTGCGTGAGGATTGCCTTATCCGTCCAACAATCGGAAATCAGCACGTCGGTGAGTTTTGCCGTGCCTCCTCCGGACAGTCTGATAGCGCCGCCCTTGTTGGTGGTGCCTCCGTTATAGAGCGTGCCGCCCGTCATCACGAGCGCGCCGCGACATTCAATCAGTCCTGCGGAATTATTACTTCTTCCGCCCTGAATACTGCCGCCGGAAAAACTACCGCTGCTCCTTCGCGTCGGGGCGGAGTCAGAAACCGTCAGTTTCGCACCGGAAGCGATTTCAAACAATTCGCCGTTATTCTGTGTCTTTTTAACAGTACGGATAATGGGATAGCCGTTCAAATCGAGATTGACTCTCTCGCCGGCATCCAGTTGCAAAACGCTATCAAGCAGCCATACGCTTTCGATACGCAGGGTGAGCGACGGGTCGCTCTTCGCCTTTTCCCACGCTTCCTTGCAGGAGGTGTAAGAGGTCCATTTACCCGTTTTGTCGCTGCCGACGCTGGACTTGCCCGCATCTCCGAAAGAGATGCTCATATAGTCGCCGCCGTATTTGGAGGAAATAAACGGCCACGAACGAATGATAACCTCGTTGCTCTCGAGAGAGGTTGCGCTGCCGTTAATCCACATACGCGCTTTCAGCCCGTAGCTGCGGAAGGT
>JAFUZY010000056.1 GCA_017476375.1 Eubacterium sp. | reverse complement strand
CGTTTTCTTGCGAGCGGGAGCTGTACAAAGGTACTGCCCCCGAGCAAAAAACGAAAAGCGCAAAAATTCCCGAGAATTCGATGTTCTCGGGAATTTTAAGATTGATATTTAAAATGTGTTCTGCGCACGAGGAATGACGACCTTGTCGCTCCTTACAAAATATGTGTTGAAAAACACCTGCGCGGTTTTGCCCTTTGTCTACAGTCTGAGCTGAGAAAATTCTCAGCATTTTTATATTTCGTGTCGGTTCTTGATTTTCAATCTTTCCATCGCCCTTGCCAAATCATTTTTTGTTTGATGATATTCAAAGATTGATTTCTTTTGCCTCAACGCCTCTTCGGCTCTTTCAAGGGCTTCTTTTGCTCTTTTCTCGTCTATTTCATCAGGCGTTATAACCGAAATGCAAACAACGCTTGCCGTATTGTTGAAAAACTCAACAAATCCGCCTGAAATGAAAGCATCAATTGTTTCATTTTCGGGTGTTTTTATCTTCATTTCGCCATATTCAATCGGAGCAACAGTGTTTTCATGGTTTGCAAGAAAACCCATCTGTCCCCCGTCTGCTATCGGCAGAGTTAACGAAACACATTCGCCCTCAAAAAAGATTTTGTTTGAGGCAACTATTTTCAGTTTAAAGGTATTCATTTACTCGACCACCTTTATAAATCGGGCGTGGGCAGCGCCCACCCACAATTCATCATTCATCATTCATCATTCATAATTATAAAGCCTTGGCTTTATTTATCGCATCATCAATTGTTCCGACATTGAAGAAGGCAGCCTCGGGAAGGTCGTCAACTTCACCGTCTATGATTGCCTTAAATCCTCTGATTGATTCCTTGAGCGGAACATAAACGCCTTTTAAGCCTGTAAAGGTTTCGGCAACATGGAAGGGCTGGGAAAGAAATCTTTCAATCTTTCTTGCTCTGTAAACAGACAGCTTATCCTCGTCGGAAAGCTCCTCCATACCGAGAATTGCGATAATATCCTGAAGCTCTTTATATTTCTGAAGATATTCCTGAACCTGCCTTGCAACCTCATAATGCTCCTCGCCAACAACATCGGCTTCAAGTATTCTTGAGTTTGATTCAAGCGGGTCAACTGCCGGATAAATTCCTTTTTCAACAATCTTTCTTGAAAGAACGGTTGTTGCGTCAAGATGGGCAAAGGTTGTTGCAGGAGCAGGGTCGGTTAAGTCGTCCGCAGGAACGTAAACCGCCTGAACAGAGGTTATCGAGCCGTTTTTGGTTGATGTTATCCTCTCCTGAAGCTCGCCAAGGTCGGTTGCAAGGGTTGGTTGATAACCAACTGCGGAAGGCATTCTTCCGAGAAGTGAGGAAACCTCGCTTCCTGCCTGAATAAATCTGAAAATATTGTCTATAAACAAAAGAACATCCTGATGCTCTTTATCCCTGAAATACTCCGCCATTGTCAGCCCTGTTTCGGCAACCCTCATTCTTGCTCCGGGCGGCTCGTTCATCTGACCGAAAACAAGCGCTGTTTTGTTAATAACGCCCGATTCCTTCATTTCATTCCAAAGGTCGTTACCCTCTCTTGAACGCTCGCCTACGCCCGTAAAGATGGAATATCCGCCGTGCTGAGTTGCAACGTTGGTAATAAGCTCCTGAATAAGAACTGTTTTACCAACGCCTGCACCGCCGAAGAGGCCGATTTTTCCGCCCTTCTGATACGGAGTTAAAAGGTCGATAACCTTAATTCCCGTTTCAAGTATTTCAACCTTTGAGGACTGCTCTTCAAATGCAGGCGGTCTTCTGTGGATTGACCAATGCTCTTCATTATCAAGCTTTTCAAGTCCGTCTATCGTCTCGCCGATAACATTAAAAAGCCTTCCGAGTGTTTTTTCGCCAATCGGAACTTTTATTGAAGAGCCCGTTGCCTCAACCTGCATATCCTTATATAGTCCGTCGGAAGCGGCAAGCATAATGCAACGAACCGTATTGTTTCCGATATGCTGAGCAACCTCCATAACGGCTTTTTTATCTCCGTTTTCAACCTCAAGGGCTTCCTTGATTTTCGGAAGGCTACCTTCAAAAACAACGTCAACAACAGGTCCCATAACCTGAACAATTTTTCCGTAATTCATATATACTGAACCTTTCAATTATACTGAATCAATTAGGCTATCCATACTAAATCGGGCTATTCAGAATTAAATCTGCTGCCCGAAACAACCTCAGTTATCTCCTGTGTGATTGATGCCTGACGAGCTCTGTTATATTGAATGCTGAGTTCTCTGAGCATCTTTTGCGCACTGTCGGTTGCATTCTGCATTGCAATCATTCTTGAATTATGCTCGCTGCAGAAGGATTCAACAAGCGCACCGTAAACAAATCCCGTTATATAGTCGGGAACGATTATTTCAAAAACCGTATTTGCATCAGGAATAAACGCAGCTCCCTCATAATGCTCAACAAGGTCATTTTCCAGCGTTTTAATATCTTCATGCTGAAGGGGAAGAACTTTTTTGCTGACCGCCTCAACCGTCATTGAGTTAACGGTTTTGGTGTAGATAACATAAAGGTCATCAATCTTTTCCTCAAGAAAAAGTTCAATCAGCCTTGTTGCAATATGCCTTGCCCTGTTCATAGTCGGACTCTGAGCTGTGTAGTTAAAATGAATATCAATCGGAATATCCTTTTTTTCAAAATAATGTCTTCCGAGCTGACCGACAACAAAGAGCATATCCGCCTCATCGTTGAGAGCAATTGTTTGCGCAAGTTTGATAACATTGTGGTTATATGCTCCGGCGAGCCCTTTATCAGCAGTTATAACAAGATAGCCAGCCATTCGCTCGGCTCCCTCTTTATGCTCTCGGCGGTCAAAATATGCGCCTCCTGCCTCGGGTGCTTCCTGAAGAAGCTTTGCCAGCGAATCCTGAATCATACTGAAATACGGCTTGGTATTATTAAGTTCTCTTCTGGCTTTCTGAAGCTTAGAGGAAGAAACCATATACATTGCGTTGGTTATCTTCATCGTGTCTTTAATAGACTTCATTCTGCCCTGAATTTCTCTTGCGTTTGCCATAGTAATTCAGCCTTAATAAATAGTTTATCTCTTTTTGTATTCATCAACAGCATTAAGGATTTTTTCCCTGATTTCATCATCAAGAACCTTTTTGGTGTTGATTTCATCAATAATATCGGCGTGATCCTCTTTAAAGAAGGAAAGAAGCCTTGCCTGATATTTCTTTAACTCCGGTTTTTCAACATCAACAAATCTCTTGCCGATTGCCGCAACAAGCGTTATAACCTGAAAAGCAAGCGACATCGGATTTCCGAGAGGCTGTTTAAGAAGCTCCATAAGTCCGCTTCCGTAAATAAGCTGAGCCTTGGTTTCTTCGTCGAGGTCTGAGGAAAACTGAGTGAAAACCTCCATCTCCCTGAACTGAGCAAGGTCAACACGAAGAGAACCTGCTGCCTTTTTCATCGCCTTTGTCTGCGCGGCACCGCCAACACGGGAAACAGAAAGACCAACATTAACGGCAGGTCTCTGACCCGAAAAGAAGAGGTCGGATTCAAGATAAATCTGCCCGTCCGTTATTGAAATAACATTGGTCGGAATATATGCCGAAACATCGCCTGCCTGAGTTTCAATAATCGGAAGCGCCGTTATTGAACCTCCGCCAAGTTCATCCGAAAGGCGGCTTGAACGCTCAAGCAATCTTGAATGAAGATAGAAAACATCGCCCGGATATGCTTCTCGTCCCGGCGGTCTTTCAAGAAGAAGCGAAATTGCTCTGTATGCAACGGCGTGCTTACTCAAATCATCGTAAACAATAAGGCAGTCCTTACCCTGATACATAAAGTACTCTGCAAGCGCTGTTGCGGAATAGGGTGAAATATACTGCAAGGATGCAGGGTCGGCTGCAGTTGAACAAACAACAATTGTATAATCCATTGCGCCGTGTTTTTCAAGGTCGCCCACAAGCTTTGCAACTGTTGACGCCTTCTGACCGATTGCATTATATATACAAATACAGTTTTTGCCCTTTTGGTTAATAATTGTATCAAGGGCAATTGAGGTTTTGCCTGTTTGACGGTCACCGATGATAAGCTCTCTCTGCCCTCTTCCTATCGGGAACATTGAATCTATTGCAAGAATACCCGTTTCAAGAGGCTCGGATACCGATTTCCTATCAACAATGGACGGAGCATTCTGCTCAACATAGCGATAATCATCCGCTTCGATTATTCCTTTGCCGTCGATTGGTTCGCCAAGGGCGTTAACTATTCTTCCGATAAACCTTTCTCCAACGGGAACACCGGCTTTTTTTCCTGTTCTTTTAACCTTTGAACCGGCGAAAATTTCATCATCATTTCCGAAAAGAATACAACCTACCGTATCCTTTTTTATATTCTGAACCATTCCTTTTACGCCGCTGTCAAAAACAACGATTTCGCCATACATAACGCCGTCAAGTCCGTGAATAGTTGCAATACCGTCGCCGACGCTGATAACAGTACCGATTTCCTCTCCCTTTGTTTCAAACTCAAAGTCCTTGATGTCCTCTTTAAGAATGGAAATGATACCTGCGGCGTCAATATTATTGTCGGAAACTGCGTTTTTCTCCACGCTTTCCTTTATGCTCTTAAGTTTTGTTTTAAGGCTGCGGTCATACTGTCTGCCGGCGACGTCAATGGTAAAGCCGCCGAGCAGAGATGCGTCCTTGATAATCTCAATTTTTGCATCAGCCGCACCCGTCTCCTTACACACAAACGCTTTAAAGCCCTCGAGCTGTTCTGCCGTAGGCTCTGTTACGCATCTGATAACCGCGTTTGCGATGTTGTTCTTTTTGTCAAGCTCCGCAAGATAGCGCTTTGCAACCTCGGCAAAATCAGCAATACACATATCCTCGCTAATCTGAACGAGAGTTTCTCTGATTGCGCGGGGGAAAAGCTCATTAATAGCGTTCTCTTTTTCCGCAAGCGGAACTGAAGGGCTGTCAAGAATCTCTGCCACCTCTTTGGTGGAGCCGATTACAGCCTTTGTTTTTTCAATATCGTCTGCACTGACATTTGCGCCGAGCAGTGCAGAAATATATTCATCCATTTTCTGAATCATTATTCGTCACTGCTTTCCTTTAAGAAATCGTCAAATATGTCGCTGTCAGTGTCTGCACTGACATTTTTGCCCACAACCTTTTCAGCCGCCTGCATAGCAAGGGAGGCAATCTCTTCCTTTGCAGCCTTTTTAGCGTTCTGGGTGTCAAGCTCAATCTGTTTTTCGGCGTCAGCCTTAAGAGCCTTTGCGTCTGCCTCGGCTCTTTCAATAATCTTATTATATTCAGCCTTTGCGTCGTCCTTGGCGTCGGCGATAATCTGCTCGCCCTCTGACTCGACGTTTGCAATCCTGCTTTCATAATCCGCAAGCTTTTCAACGGCGGCCTTTTCGGTTTCGGCAGCGTCGTCAAACTGTTTTTGAATCATTGACTTGCGCTCGTCCATAACCTTTTTGATTCTGCCGAACAAAAACTTTTTCATCAACAGATAGAAAACAATTATATCAATAAATCCAAATATCAAATTTATATCAAATTTAATCATAAGACATAAATTCCTTTCAAAAAAATATCCCTGATACTTTTGGGTGCGTGTATCCCGGAGTTGTTTGATTAGGATTTAGGAATGAGGAATTAGGAATTTCGGGTTGCTTCGCAACGATTATAATAGCCGTCTGCAAGACCCTCAACTCTTCACTCTTCACTTTTAACTCTTCACTCTATAATCGGGTGTGGGCAACGCCCTCTTAAATTAAGTTGCAAGTTTTCGGTTTCTCGCTTCGTTCGGCAATTATTATATATAATAGCCGACCGCAGGTCCCGAAATTCTTCATTCTTAATTATTAATTCTTAATTATTTTAGCAATACCATAATAAGAATTGCGCCGATAAGTCCGTAAATTGCAGTTGCCTCTGCAAGAGCTGCGCCGAGCAGAAGAGAAGTCTGAATCTTACCCGAAGCCTCAGGCTGACGGGCAATGCCTTCAACTGCCTTACCTGTTGCGATACCGATTCCGATACCTGCACCAAATCCAACCAATACTGCAATACCTGCACCAATAGCTATTAATCCCATAATATTTTCTCCCTTATGTTAAAGTTTCGAGCCCCGAGTGCCGAGTTCCGAGTTTCAGGTATCTCACTTCGTTCGGTCAATTAATTATATAAACGCCGACCGCAGGTCCCAAAATTCGTAATTCGTAATTCGTAACTCGTAATTATTTTATGCTTGTTTTTTCTTCTTTTTCTTTTCCTTCTTCTTAACCGGCTCACTTGCTTCTTCAAGATAAAGAGCGGTTAAGAAAACGAAGATATACGCCTGAAGCAAACCGTCGAATATATCAAAATATAAGCTGAATGCAACAGGAATAACAGGAACAAAAATTGCCCTTGTTACTATTTTAATAAGCTCCATAATCGTAAACGCCGCAAGAACGTTTCCGAAAAGTCGCATACAAAGCGAAAGCGGCTTTGTGAAAACCTCCATAACATTTATCGGGTTCGCAAACTGCTTTAATCTTCCGCCGATTCCCTTGCCCTTATACGCCGCATACTCAACAATGACTATGCTCGTTATCGCAAGAGCAGCAGTCATCTGCATACTCTTTGTGGGAGGTTTCAGATTAAAAGGCTCTGCAATAAGCCCGATTGTGTTTGAAATTCCGATAAAAAGCGCAACGCTCATCAGCCACGGAATGAAATTGCGAACCTTTTCACCCATCAGCCCTTCAAAAAATCCAACCGATTTTTCATAGCAAAGCTCAAGAAAAGCCTGTCGCCTTGAAATCTCGCCTTCAACTTTAAGATTTCTTGTGAGAAAAAGCGCAACCAGGGTTGTTGCAACAATTATTATCCATGAAACAACAGTTGTTTCATCTATATTAACTGTGAAATTTCCGATTTTAAAGCTGAAAACCTCTTCGATATTCAGCGCCTCGGTTAATTCCTTTTGTAAGTCGAGCTTCATTGTCACGGGAGTTAACATCATTAGTTCATCACCCCAAACAGTTTAATTTGCATAACCCTCATTATAGCACCAAAAAGTTTTTTTTCAATAATTAATAAATTAATTTCCGTGCAATAAGGTAAAATAATCACTCACTTTTGCTATGTTTATTAGTCAAATTCAACAACGCTTATACAATTTGTATAATTTGTTTATACAAACTGTTTGAAATTATACAAAATTAAATTTGTGGTTTACTTATGAGATAAAATAGTTTATAATATTATGAACATTAAAGTTACGAGTTGCGAGTGCCCAGCTCCGAGTTGTCGGGCGGGACCCTTGGAGCGGGCGCCAGACCCTTTTGTCTCGCAAGCTCGACATTTCCCCTAGCAGGGGAATAACCCGCACCCGATTTTAATTAATTGACCGAGCGTAGCGAGATACCTATAACTCGGAACTCGGGGCTCGGGGCTCGAAACTAAGAAAAAGGAGTTTAATATGGCACAGCAAAAGAAAATGGTTGATGCTATAACATCAATGGATGAAGACTTTGCGAAATGGTATACCGATGTATGCAAGAAAGCAGAGCTTATTGAATACACAAGTGTTAAAGGCTGTATGGTTATTCGACCATACGGTTATGCAATATGGGAGAACATCCAGAGTATTCTTGATAAAATGTTTAAGGAAACAGGGCATGAAAATGTTTGTATGCCTATGTTTATTCCCGAGTCGCTTCTTCAAAAGGAAAAAGACCATGTTGAAGGCTTTGCGCCCGAATGCGCGTGGGTAACCTACGGCGGAAGCGAAAAGCTTGAAGAGCGCCTTTGCGTTCGCCCGACATCGGAAACGCTTTTCTGCGAGCATTTCAAAAACGTTGTTCATTCCCACAGAGATTTGCCCAAGCTCTATAACCAGTGGGTAAGCGTTGTTCGCTGGGAAAAAACGACCCGACCCTTCCTTCGTTCAAGAGAGTTCTTATGGCAGGAGGGTCACACCCTCCACGCAACCGCCGAAGAGGCTATTGAGGAAACCGAAAGAATGCTCGGCGTTTACACAAAATTCTGTCAGGAAAGCCTTGCAATCCCCGTTGTTCAGGGTCAGAAAACCGAAAGCGATAAGTTTGCAGGTGCAGAGAGAACATACTGCATTGAGGCTCTTATGCACGACGGAAAGGCTCTTCAGGCAGGAACAAGCCACTATTTCGGCGACGGTTTTGCAAGAGCATTTGACATTCAGTTTTCCAACAAAGAAAACAAGCTCACCTATCCCCATCAAACCTCATGGGGTATGACAACAAGGCTTATCGGCGCAATCATTATGACCCACGGCGACGACAACGGACTTGTTCTGCCCCCTGCAGTTGCACCGATTCAGGCAATCGTTGTTCCGATTGCTCAGCACAAAGAGGGCGTTTTAGATAAGGCAGCCGAGCTTAAAGACAGGCTCGCTAAGGTTTGCAGAGCTAATATTGACGACAGTGATAATTCACCCGGATGGAAATTTGCCGAATATGAAATGAAGGGCGTTCCCGTTCGAGTTGAAATCGGACCGAAGGATATTGAAAACAATCAATGTGTTCTTGTAACTCGCCACAACAGAGAAAAAACAATTGTTTCTCTCGACAATGTTGAACAAGATGTTTTAAAGAAGCTTGAAGAGGTAAGGCAGGGCATCTATGAAAGCGCGCTTGAAAACAGAGAACGCAGAACATATGTTGCTAAAACTCTCAATGAAATAACCGAGCAGCTTGAAAAGAACGGCGACGGATTCATTAAAGCAATGTGGTGCGGAGATGAGGAGTGCGAAGACAAGGTTAAGGAAATAACCGGCGTTGGTTCAAGATGCATACCGTTTGAACAGGAGCAGCTAAGCGACAAATGCGTTTGCTGCGGCAAACCTGCTAAGCATATGCTTTATTGGGGAAAGGCTTATTAAAATCGCAGGGCGATTTTAATAATTAAGAATTAAGAGTGAAGAATTAAGAATTGAGGGTCCTGCGGACAGCAATTATAATCGTTGCGAAGCAACCCGATAACTGACTACTGGTAACTGGCAACTGGCTACTTAAAAAGGAGAAAGACTATGGCTATTTTAGTAACAGGCGGACTTGGATATATCGGCTCACACACCTGCGTTGAGCTTATGAACAGCGGATACGAGGTTGTTGTTGCAGATAATCTTTATAACTGCAAAAAATCATCATACGACAGAATTAAGGCACTTGTTGGAAAAGATTTTCCGTTTTATGAGTGCGATATAAGAGACGCAAAGGGCTTGCAGAATATCTTTGATAACGAAAAGATTGAAAGCGTTATTCACTTTGCAGGTCTTAAGGCAGTAGGCGAAAGTGTTGAAAAGCCGCTTGAATATTTTGATAACAATGTTAACGGAACGCTTGTTCTTCTTGATGTTATGAGAAAGAACAGCTGCAAGAAGATTGTTTTCTCTTCTTCTGCAACTGTTTACGGAATGAACAACATTTCACCTTTAACCGAGGATATGGAAGTTGGCGGAGTAACAAATCCATACGGCAGAACAAAGTATATGATTGAGTGCATACTCAAGGATTTATACACAAGCGATTCAGAGTGGTCAATCTGCCTTCTGAGATACTTCAACCCCATCGGCGCGCACAAGAGCGGAACAATGGGCGAGGACCCCAACGGTATTCCAAACAACCTTATGCCATACATAACTCAGGTTGCAATCGGCAAACGAGCTGAACTCGGCGTTTTCGGAAACGACTACGATACACCCGACGGAACAGGCGTTCGCGATTATATCCATGTTGTTGACCTTGCACTCGGCCATGTTAAGGCAGTTGAAAAGGTAAGCGATGAAAACGGCTTATTCATTTATAACCTTGGAACAGGAATCGGATACAGTGTTTTAGATGTTGTTAAGGCGTTTGAAAAAGCAAGCGGAGTTAAAATCCCCTATTCAATCAAACCGAGAAGAGCAGGAGATATTGCAACCTGTTACAGCGACCCTTCAAAAGCACTCAAAGAGCTTGGCTGGAAGGCTGAAAGAGGAATCGAAGAAATGTGCGAGGATTCCTGGAGATGGCAAAGCACAAATCCAAACGGATATCCTGATTAAAAACAACTGTTTTTAATCAGTTATATTCGCTTTCGCGAGTTATATTTCTTTGAAGTTATATTACTGCGTAGTTATATTTCACTTCGCGCAGTTTTTCAGGCGAATATAATATAACTTTTCAGTGTAACTGAAAAATATCACTGTTCACACTGTGAATAATATAACTTTTAAATCAACGATAAAAAAAACAACCGACAGAGGAAATCCCCTGTCGGTTGTTTTTTATTATACCTCAAACGAATCAATTATTTCCTCATAGGTATCAATAACATAAATATCATCATCAATATAAACGCATCTTTCGGATGTAACCAGCTTATCGGAAACAAATTTTCTGAGAATCTCGATTTTTCCGTTATCAGCTTTGAAAACAAGTGCGCCCGGATTTTCATAATCATCAAATGTTGCCGGAAGAGCGAAATAGTTTTTTTCGCTGTTAACAACAAGAGCTTTCGGCTCATACTGAACCGAGCTTTCAGCGCCTTCAATTTCCTTTTCGCCGATTACTCTCGGATTTGCAGGATTGCTTATGTCGAAGAGCGCAAGCTTTAATCCGTTTATCGACTCTCCGAAATCGTTTTCCTCGGTTGAATAGCCTATGCCGAGAAGTGTTTTCTCATTAATCGGAACAAGCATTGTTGAAAAGCCGCTTATTTTAACTTCACCGAGGATTTCGGGATTTTTAGGCTTACTCAAATCTATGATGAACAGCGGGTCGGTTCTTTCATAGGTTATAACATACGCCATATCGCCAATATATTTAACCGCCTCGATATGCTCATTTTTCGCGAAGCCGTTTACCCTTCCAACCTCGTCAAGCTCTTCGTCAAGAATATATAAAACATTTATATCCCTGCCGTTTTGGGTATGTTTAGTTGTTGCAATTCGGAAATAACCGTCCTTTTCATCCATTGAATACTGACTTTTGACATCGCCGTTAACCTTGCCCGTTGCAACAAGCTTTATATCGGTTTTATCAAGCGAGTATTTAACAATTATGCATTTTGACGCAAGATAATCGCTTTTATAATCATAGGTCTGACCTGCAATATAGAGGTTGTTTTCATTGCAGTAAACATTACTTGCAGAGCCGATAACAGCCTTTGTTTTCTTTGCTTTATCGCCGTTTGTTATATCCATTGCGCCGATAACGGTGTAGCCGGTATCTTCACTGTCTTTAATAGCGCAGATATTTTTTACATCAATTTTTTCAAATTCGCCATCAGTTCCCGTTGCGCAGGGTATGCATTCATTTTTGATGTAAGCGTAATTTGAAAAATCCGAAACAAGATAAACGCAGTTTCCTATCATTCTTGAAGAGGAATAGTGTACGCTCTGAGAATAATCATATTCACGTTTCGGGTTCTCTTTATCCTTTATATCAAAGGTTGATATATTTGTTTTAGAAGAAAAATGTTCTTTTTTTCTGTTGTAGTTTTCTTCGGTTGAGATGATAACAAGAGTGTTATCCTTGATAAAAAACTCTAAAGGATTGGAATTATCTTTAAGTTTAATTGCGCTGATTCTCTTGGTTTTTCCGTTTTTGGCTGAACTTATAACAATTTCCTCTTCGCCGCTGCTTAGATAATAGATATATTCCCCATCGGTTTTAACAATATCCGCCTCGTCAACCGCGTCAACCTGTTTATAGGTCTGAGAATGTGAGGGTGCTGCTCCCGTTGAACCTAAGCCATCATAAGCTGATTCAGCCGTCTCTGATTTTACAGTTGATTTTGCACCAAAATTCTTAACAAAAATGTCTTTCTCGCTTTTTTTCAGTTTTTTCTTCATAAGCGAATCAATTTCATCATAACTGTTAAAATAACGAATGTCGCTGCTCGCATCTTCAACATTGGTGTTTGTTGGAGCTTTTTCAATTCTGCTTTCATTATAATGATTAGCCGCAGTCAATGAAACAACAACCAGTGCAATCGCAGCGGCAACGCTTAAAGCGCCTTTAACAAAACGCCTGTTATTAGGCTTAAACTTAATAATCTTATCAGCACTTGTTCCCTTTTCAAGCTTTGCTTTTATATTTTCTTCACTCAGCTTCTTTGGGGAATTGATATTTTCCGCATTAAACTTTGAAGCGATATAATCAAAATCATTATTTTTCATTGTCATCACTCTCCAGAAAATCTTTCATTTTTTTAAGGCTTCTTGACAGATTTGAGCGAACAGTACCCGAGGTCATATCCATTATTTTTCCGATTTCTCTGCTTTTAAATCCACCAATAACAGAAAGCAAAACAATTTCCCTTTCACTCTCTTTCAGGACTGAAAGAGCCTGCTGCAATTCTGTTTTTTCAATCGAATTAGTGAAATCAGAGCAAAGATTATTTTCAAGGTCGTCGATATTTTCGGTTTTCCTTCTTTCAATCTGAACCTTAGCAATTGATGAGCAGGTGCAATAAAGAATTCTGAATATCCAAGCCGAAAACGCCTCTGCCTTTTTCAGCGAGCCCACCTGAATGAATGCCGAAAGAACGCAGTCAGACACGGCGTCCTCAGCATCCTGCTGATTGCCGAGCTTATAAAAGGCATAACGATAAAGCCTGTCTTTATAAAGTGAATAAAGAGCGCAAAAGGCATCCCTATCCCCTGCTTTAGCAAGCATAATCAAATTCTTTTCATCCATTTTATCACCTGCCGATAATCATTTAAAAGCGCCTTCATATGTTAAGTATAGAATAATCTCCAAAGTGTTGCAATAAAAAATGACTAAAAAGAGTCAATCCTCTTTTCAGTCATTTTAATCTTTGCCGAGATATTCCTCAAGGCATAGCCCCCCAGATTCTTTTATGCGCTTCGCGTTTTCCTTTCCTACATAGCGGTAATGCCAGGGTTCATAGTTTATATGCGTTATATCCTTTTTGTTATTAGGATACCTGAGAATAAAGCCATAGTCATAGCAGTTTTCAATCAACCATTTCTGAGTTTTTGTTTTCTCCTGACTTTCATCAAGAGTTCGGTTGCTGCTGTCAACAATATCAACCGCCAAGCCGAGATGATGCTCGCTTGTTCCGGGATATGCAACCCAGCCCGAAGCCTCTTTTTCTGCCTCCTGCTTTGTGTAGCCGAAACGAGTGTATTCGCTAATCTTTCTGTTATATAAGCTTTTTTGATAATCTATCGAACGGTAAGCTGAAATAATATAAGGTCTGCAGCCATCCTCTTTCGCAGCCTTCATCATTTCTTCAAGAGCGCTCTTGCATCTATTATCTACCTTGCAGCCCTGATACGAGCTTACTAAATCAGCCTTGTAGTCATCGGGCAAGGGGTTGTTGTAGTTAACAAGAATAAGAAGCTCGTCCTCTTTTTCATTTTCATCGGTTTGAGTCGTTGCTTCTTCCTTCTGAATCTGTTTTTCTGCAATCTGCGTTACACCTGCATTCTCAGGTTCGCTATTTGGAATTATATTTTTTTCGGATAATAACGAAACTGCAAGAATCACAATCAGCGCTATGTCAATTACAGATAACAATGCTATTAGAATTCTTCTTTTCTTTTTATTTCGCGGATTTCTTAGGGGTTTCAACATAGTAAAACATATTATAACATATCTTCTGAAAAATAAAAGATAAAAAATTGACTAAAAAAGGGAACTTACCCCCTTTTAGTCAAAAAACAAGTGCTGAATAATCAGCACTTGTTTATAATTGTATTAATCATTAATTAAACAATCCAACGATAGTATAGCAACGCTATAACACCTGCCTGTATGCCAGCGATTATGACACCACTAAGTAATGTTCCTAAAGGCGAGCGTTCATCTTCATCATCTATATCACCTATTCCAAATGATGCTAAAAAATGAATAATCCAGAGGAACATAAACACCATAGCCATAATAAAAAAGGTTATAGGACTCAAAACCAATGTGCCGATAAAACTATCCTTAAACTCTTTTACGTAGTATGGTATTACAATTAATAATGGAAACATATAAACACATGGGGTAGTTATCGCTGTTGAAAACCAGGCAAGTTTGTTTTCTTTAAGAAAGCTGATAAAGATTCCTACTATTAATCCTAATATCAAAAATGCAATAGAACAAGCTACTAAATGAGCCAGCACAAATTCTAATAATGATGCAATACCGCCTGCGATAAACAAAACAAATATAAGTATTATGAATAATACTGTTCCTAAGTCAAATATTATGTACATTGCTCTTCCTTATTGTGAATAACTATCATCAATAAACTTTTCTAATTTTTTTGTTTTTGAATATTGAATTAAACCTTTAACTGTTCTGAATGGTAAAAGAAATACTCCAACAATCATTGATAAGGCACCTTTTATCAGAAAATAAATAACCCACCCGATTACAGGAAGAATAAGAAATATATTGGGCGTAATTTTATCAAGTGCTTTCCACCCAACCGGAATTCCGGCTAACGCCAATCCAATTATCCATCCTGCAATTATACTGGATGCAATCCCTGTATAAGAGCTTTGTGTGTATTGCCAAATGCCAATTATTGTACCAATTACAACTGCAGCAATAAGGGCTGTTAGGTTCTTAAACGCTGTTTTTTTTAGATTTTCATTTCTCTTTTTTGCACAGTCATAACAAAGTGGAATTTCAAAATGTGATGCACATGTCTTACACAAATATTTTCCACAGTCTGTACATTGAGCTGACGACTCTCTGTTTGAATGATAATAACAATTCATTCTTATAACCTCTTTCATTTGTTATATTGACCGTAATTGGTCAATATAATTATAGCCCGTTTACGGTCAATTGTCAATACCCGTACAACATTTTAGAATAATAAATATGAGGTGGTAAAATGATTGTATACGACAGACTATGGTTGACCTTAAAAGAAAAAAACATATCACAATATAAGCTAATTAAAGATTATCATATAAGCAACGGACAACTTGATAGACTAAGAAAAAACGGAAATATAAGCACATATACATTAAATGCTTTATGTGAAATATTAGATTGTAAGTTAGAAGATATTGCGGAATATAAAAAATAGGAGTACCCTCTTTTCTATCTTTAGTCATTAAGTAATTATTGTTTCTTCAAAACATCAGTGCAGTTTCTTCTATGTCTTTCATTGTTTTGAATTTGGAAAAAATATTTCTATCGTTACAAAAAGGCTATGTATGTAAGCAAAGGTTATTCTTTAAAATCGCAACTATTTTGCCATAATTGCATTAAAATGTCCATTAGGGCACAAGAGCCCTAAT
>JAFUZY010000055.1 GCA_017476375.1 Eubacterium sp. | reverse complement strand
ATGGCCCAAATCGTGGGCAAGAGAAATCGCTTCGGTTAAATCCTCATTTAATCCCAGCGCTCTTGCAATGGTTCTTGCGATTTGAGCAACCTCAAGGGTATGGGTTAGCCTTGTTCGATAGTGGTCGCCGGACGGAGCAAGAAAAACCTGAGTTTTATGCTTTAATCTTCTGAAGGACTGAGAATGAATAACCCTGTCCCTGTCTCTCTGAAAACAGGTTCTTACATCGCATTCCTCTTCAAGTTTTGCTCTTCCTCGTGACTCGGCGGACAGACAAGCCCTTGGAGATAAAAACTTTTTTTCGTTTTCTTCAATGCTTTTTCGTATACAATTCTCCAAAGAAAACCCACCTCCTGCATTTTACTCGTTATTATTTACTCAAAACTACAAAAAAATCCTTTTTATTATTGACTATTTTTTTAATTATTATATTATTATAATCAGAGGTGATAATAATGCAATACTTTTTCATTGTTTTTGCTGTTATTATTCTGCTTTTTGCTTTTTTATACTATGAAAACAATAAAATCGACTTAACGAAATACTATTTAAAAAGCAATAACATTGATAGCAGAATTAAAATTGCCCATCTGAGCGACCTGCACTCAAAACCGTTTAAGCAGGTTCTTGATAAGCTTGAAAAGGAAAAGCCTGATATTATTTTTATAACCGGCGATTATATAAACGACAGAATGAAAAACCTTGATAAAATGCTTATTTTTGCAAGAGAGCTTGTTAAAATAGCTCCTGTTTACTATATAACCGGCAACCATGAAAGAAGGCTTGAAAACTTTGAAGAAGTTATGCAGGAGTTAAGCGACTGCGGATTTAACGTTCTTCTTGATGAAATAAAGAGTTTTGAAATAAAGGGCAATCGGATATGTGTGCTTGGTCTTGATGAAAATCAGGCTGATTTCAAGGACTATAAAGCAAGAAGAATGGGAACTTTTCAATATAAAAATATGAAACCTCTTTTTGATGAGCTTGATAAGGAAAGCGGATATAAAATTGTTTTATCCCATTTTCCTGAAAATTTTGAGGGAATAAGCGAATTGAATTATTCGCAGTATGATTTTGATATACAGCTCTCGGGTCACGCACACGGCGGTCAGGTCATTCTGCCCTTCATCGGTCCGGTTTACTCTCCCGGTCAGGGGTTGTTTCCTAAATATGCAAGAGGCTCGCTCGGCGAAAGACCGAAGCTTATAATTTCAAGAGGACTCGGAAATGCGGAATTTCCTTTCAGATTATTCAACCACCCCGAAATAAACATCATAAGAATAAGCAAAAAGATAAAAAACTCGGAAAATTAACATTTGCGAGTTTTTTTATTTTGCTTTAATTTTCATTTAAGGTTCGGGGGTATGATTGAAATCAGAAAGGGCGTGAAGCTAATGAAAATCCAAACAAATTTCAACAGATATGAAACTAAATACCTCATTACTAAAAAACAGCAGGAAATGATATTAAAAGCCGTTGAAAAACATATAAAACCCGACGAATACGGCAAAAGCACGATTTGCAACATATATTTTGACACTCCCGATTATCTTTTAATCAGGCGCTCAATGGAAGGCCCGATGTATAAGGAAAAGCTAAGGCTGAGAAGCTACGGCGTTGCAAATAAAAGCACGCCCGTTTTTCTTGAAATAAAAAAGAAATTTGACTCCGTTGTTTATAAAAGAAGAGTTATAACAACGCAGAGCGGAGCGAAATGCTTTATAAATAAAACCTCATCGCAAACAACGCAGATTGCGAATGAAATAAAGTATTTCATTGAAAGATACAGAAATCTTCAACCGGCAGTGTTTATTTCCTATGAACGAGAAGCTTTCTACGATAAAAATGATGATAATTTCAGAATAACATTTGATAAAAACATTTTGTGGAGAGATTATGACTTATCTCTGAGCAAAGGCGTTTACGGAACGCCGATATTAAGCAGGGATGAGGTTTTGATGGAAGTTAAATGCGCCGAGGCAATGCCGCTTTGGTTCACCAAAATACTTTCGGAAAACGGAATATACAAAACCTCGTTTTCAAAATATTCAAAAGCATATCATGCAATCAATGAAAGAAATAAGGGAGGCAAAAAATATGCTTAGTTCACTTTTTTCAAGTATTTTCACATCAACGGCGGAAAGCTCCGTTTCGGTATCGGGCTTTATTATCTGCCTAGCGGTATCGCTTGTTCTCGGAGCATTTCTTGCAATGTGTTGCTCATACAAAGCAAAAGCTTCTAAAAGCTTTAATATCGCGATAGGCTTACTTCCGGCAGCAGTTTGCGTTGTTATTATGATGGTTAACGGAAATGTCGGCGCAGGTGTTGCAGTAGCAGGAGCTTTCAGTCTTGTCAGATTCCGTTCTGCGCCCGGTAACGGAAAGGATATTGTTACAATCTTTTTAACAATGGGATGCGGACTTATTCTCGGAATGGGCTATATCGCATATGCGGTTTTATACACTCTGATTATGGGAATAGTTATGTTGGCTTGCAACGTTGCATATCTTAATAAAAACAGCAATGCCGAAAAGATTTTGAAAATAACAATTCCTGAGGACCTCGACTACACCGGCGTTTTCGACGACCTCTTCGAGAAATACACAAAGAAATATGAAACAATAAGCGTTAAAACAAGCAATATGGGAAGTCTTTATAAACTTAAATATAACATCGTTTTAAAAGATAACGCAAATGAAAAAGAAATGATTGACGCTTTAAGGTGCAGGAACGGAAATCTTGAAATCAGCATATCAAATCAGGAGGTTCTGACAAATGAGCTTTAAAAGAACATTATGTTTAATTCTTGCGATTTTGCTTATAGTGTTTTCATTCTACGGATGCAAAGCAAACAGCAATACAGAAAGCAGCCTGAACATCAACGAACTTTTTACAGACAGAGATAAAGACTCATCATACGATGAAAGTCAGGCACAGTTTATTTCCCTCTCAGATGAATCCGTAACAATCAAGGACGAAGGTATATATGTTATATCGGGAACACTCAGCGACGGTCAGATTATTGTTGATTCTGATGACGCTGATAAAATTCAGCTCGTTTTAAACGGAGTTAAAATAACCTCTTCAACAGGTGCGGCAATATATGTTAAAGAGGCAGACAAGGTTTTCATCACCCTTGCTGATAAAACAACAAACGAGCTTGCCACTTCGGGCGAATTTCAGGCTGACGGCGAAACGAATATCGACGGCGTTATCTTTTCAAAATCTGATTTAACCCTGAACGGCAGCGGAACACTTTCTCTTTCAACAAGCTATGGAAACGGCATTGTTTCAAAAGACGATTTAAAGATAACCGGCGGAACATACAGTATTTCCGTGTCGGGAAGCGGACTTGAAGCAAATGATATTATTGCAACTGCAGGCGGAACCTTCAATATAACCTCTGAAAACGATGCCCTTCACTGCGATGCTGACGTTGCAATAACGGGCGGAACCTTCACAATAAGTGCTGAGGATGACGGAATTCACACTGATAACGCCCTCTATGTATCAGGCGGAACAATTGATATACTAACAAGCTACGAAGGGCTTGAAGGAAAGGAAATCCATATCAGCGGCGGTGATATTTCGCTGGATTCAAACGACGACGGACTTAACGCCGCAGGCGGAAACGATTCAAGCGGAAGCAGCCGTCAGGGCTTCAGAGATGAATTTTCAGCTCAGGAAGGCGTTATAATTGATATTTCCGGTGGATCGCTCTATGTCAATTGCTCCGGCGACGGAATTGATTCAAACGGCGATATTTCTATAAGCGGCGGAAGCATTGTTGTTGAGGGACCCGAGAATAACGGAAACGGCTCTCTTGACTACAACGGAAGCGCTGAGATAACAGGAGGAACACTTCTTGCAATCGGAGCAAGCGGAATGGCAATGAATTTAACCGAGGCAAACCAGGGCTCAATACTTGTTAATTTCAACGCTTCTTATTCAAATGAAACTATTATAATAAGCGATTCAGAAGGAAATGAAATATATTCCTTTGAAAGCTCAAAAACAATTAACAGCGTTCTTTTCAGTTCACCCGATTTAAAGAAGGGCGAAACATATACAATCACCTTAGGAGACAAATATCAGTCAGTTACGCTTGATGATTATATATACGGCTCTTCATCGGGAATGGGAGGAATGAGGTAAGAAGCGCTGCGCTTCGCGAATGAGGAATTAGGAATGAGGAATGAGGAATTTCGGGGAGCTGCGCTCCGATTATATTATCGGCGAACGATAAGCCTCACACCTTCCCCTTGAGGGGAAGGTGTCACGAAGTGACGGATGAGGTGTTTCGCCTCCCCCCATCAGTCGGGTAGACCAACCGTCAAATCAAGGGGACACACCTCTTTCAGAGGAATGT
>JAFUZY010000054.1 GCA_017476375.1 Eubacterium sp. | reverse complement strand
GGGCGGTTATAAACGCAGGTTCAAACTGCAAGCTTGCAAGCGGAATTGCGCCCGTTTCAAAAATGATTGACAAAGGGATTAATCTTGCAGTCGGAACGGATGGTCCAAGCTCAAATAATGCGCTCGATATGTTCCGTGAAATGTTCTTGATTGAAGCTACCCAGAAGCTTAATGATATGGACGCCGCATCAACAGACCCGATTGCAATACTCAAAGCTGCAACCATCGGCTCAGCAAAATGTATGGGTCTTGATGACTGCGATGTTATTGATGTTGGCAAAAAAGCCGATTTAGTTGTTATCGACCTTCACCGACCGAATATGCAGCCGATAAACAATATTCTAAAAAACATTGTTTACTCCGGCTCAAAGGAAAATGTTAAAATGACTATGGTAGGCGGCAAAATCCTTTACGAAAACGGTGAATTCAAAAACACGGATGTTGAAAAGATTTACTATAATGCTCAGAAGGTTATTAACAGAATAGGTTAGTTAGTTAGTGTTAGTTGTTAGTTATTGGTTGTCAGAAAAAGCACACAGGAAGAAAATTTTCCCGTGTGCTTTTTGTTATTTTTGCTTCATTGCTTCGATTATGCAGTTTTTAACCTCTTCGGGAAGGATTGATTTGCCGAGTGCTTTCATAATTTCAGCCTCATTCTCCGCTTTCTCAAAAGGTTTCCAAGCAATTTGCTTTTTAGCGGTTGTTTCCTGCCAACGAGAAAGAATTCTGATAAGCGCCTCTCTCGGTTCTTCCTTCTGAATTCTTTTTGCATTCTCAAAGGTTTTAACATATTCTTCCTTAACAGAGGCGTTGTTTATTTCAAATCTGATTCCAAGGTCCCTAACGCAGATTTTATAATTTCTGAACTTTGGAATAACCGATAAATCGCCTTCAGCCTTGTTAATCTTAAACGTTAAAACGTCATTTTCATAAGTCATTTCAAACTTTGTTTTTGCTATATGATTTATGTAATCCGTTTTTGAATTATCCTCAATAAGAGTAAACTCGCCGTTACCTGAAAATGCTGCTATTTCGAGATTTATCGGATTATCAACAGAATTGCCCTCATCGGCAGAAAGAGGAATAATTGCGCCCTCTTTCGCAAGAACGGGCATCGTTTCCGTATCTCTGAAAAGCTCTATAAAATCTTCGCCCTCATATACCTGCTTTGTAAAAACATCAACCCATCTTCCCTTTGGAATCCACGCCTTAACGCTGCCCGTATTCAGCGATTTGTGGTTTCTCTTTGTAATCGGGCAAACCATAATTTCACTGCCGAACATATACTGATTGGGGCATTTATAGGCATTCTTGTTTTCGGGATATGAATAATACATAGGCTCGCAGAGAGCTAAACCGTCAAGATGTGTTCGATAATTCATTGTAAAAACATAAGGAATCATCTTATGCCTTAAATTAAGCCATTCCTTTGCCGCCATATAAACATTGTGTTTATACTTCCACGGCTCTTTTCCGAGTAGCTCAATTGCAGTTGAGTGAAGGCGCATAATCGGCGAGAAAACGCCAAATTCGAGCCAGCGCATATACAAATCATCATCGCGGTAGCCATAGTGATGACCGCCTATATCATGGCTCCACCAGGTGTATGCAGCATTTGCAGCGTTTGCGGTAAAATACGGCTGAAAATCAAGAGTTTGCCAATTTATAGCAGTGTCTCCCGAAAATCCGAGAGGATAACGATGAGAGCCCATTCCGGCATAGCGTGACAGAATTAAAGGCATCTGACCGCTTTCGGCGTTATCATAAAAATGATAATGATTGAGCGCATTGAGCGGGTCAAGACCCTCAACATCAACCTTTGTTCCCTGTTGCCAGTCAATCCACCAGAAATCAACGCCGTCTTTTTCATAAGGCTTATGGAGAATATCAAAATATGCATTCCAGAAATTATCACTTGCAAGCGAGAAATCAACCTTTTTCTTTGTTTTCGGGTCTATTCCAACCGCCTTTGCCATTTCTTCATACATATCCTCGTATGAATGAACTCCGTCTGCAGGGTGAAGATTGAGGGTTATGTGAAGGTTATCTTCCTTTAGCTTGTTTAAAAATTCCTTGTAGTCCTCAAACAGCTCCGTGTTCCAGGAATAGCCTGTCCAACCGTCGTAGTCAACGCCGAATTTTTCTTTTATTCCATGAACCCAATGCCAGTCCATATCAACGGTTGCAACAGTCAGCGGAATACCCTCCTCCTTAAACCTTTTCATTAAGCCGAGGTATTCCTTCTGAGTATACGCATGATACCTGCTCCACCATACTCCGAGAGCAAATCGAGGAACGAGCGGAACAGCAGAACTAATCATATAAAATGCTTTGATTGTTTTTCGATAGTTCTTTCCGTATGCGAAAGCATAGTAGTCCATGCTTTTTGAAGCTCTTGCAACGAATCTGCCGTTTTCGTCAAGAAGCATTGACTTTGAATCATCAAAAAGATATGCTCCGTTTTCGGTTATAAGACCTTCATCAAGCCTTGCCCTGCCACTTGTTTCATCAAGAGTTCTTCTTGTTCCCTTCAGGTTCTTCTGAGCAGAAAAGATTTCTGTTTTATCAGTTTCTTTAAATAAAGCCGAATAAGGCTTTCCGTTTTTAATACAAAAAACAACGTCCTTTGTTTCAACTAAAATACTTTTGTCCTCTTTTTTTACGGAAAAATCTTCAGCATCAAATCTTCTGAACCAAACAGAGAAGCTTGCAAGGTCGGTGAAACTTCCCTTTTCAACCCTGATGAGCCTTGAGGTTAAATAGGTTATCCTTATGTTATCAACGATAACTATCTGATTATCGTTTGCCTTTGCGTCTGTTTTCGCAATTAATGATTTTTTTAACATAGAAATCTCCACTCTTACCACGGTAGTTTATTTTGTTGTTGAGCCGAAACCGCCGTCTCTTATCTCACAAACGTCGTCGTCCTCGCAAATTCCGAAAGGCATAAATATTCCCTGAGCAAAACCGTTGCCCTTTTCAACCAGAACACTGTGGTCTGCATCATAGGCGTCGCAGGAAATCTTTATCATAATATGACCTTCGTTTGATGATGAATAATAGTCAGAGTCAATTATGCCGACTGTGTTATCAAGCTGAATTCTGTGTTTGAAGCCAAGACCCGAGCGCGGAAATATGCTGAGTACCCAGCCTTCGTTAATATTTGCCCTTATTCCCGTTGGAATAAGCAATGTTTCATTCTTTTTAAGTTTTAAATCAACGGGGGCAAAAAAGTCATATCCGGCAGAACCCGTTGTTGCCCTTCTGGGAAGTTTGATTGAATCATAAACGGCTTTTACATCATAGTCGCAGCCGAAATTCTTTTCAAAATCCTTCTCAAACTGAGAAAAAGAAACCTTTTCAAATTTTGCAATTCTCTCCATAAGAAAAACTCCTTTACATTATTAATTAAATAATATCATAAAGGAGTTTAATAGTAAAGAATATATTATATATGCTTTTTATAATCCGAAGCTTACGTTCAGTGCATGATTCACCTTAGTCATATCATTGTTATCAAGAGCGCCCATCTTTTCGCGAAGGCGCTGTTTATCAATTGTTCTGACCTGCTCAAGCAAAACAACGCTGTCTTTTGCAAGTCCGCAGCCCTGAGCGTCTATTTCAATATGGGTCGGCAGATTAGTTTTATCCATTCTGCTTGTTATTGCAGCGGCAATAACTGTTGGAGAATACTTGTTTCCGACGTCGTTCTGAACAATAAGAACAGGACGGACTCCTCCCTGCTCCGAGCCAACAACGGGGCTCAAATCGGCATAATAAATATCGCCGCGTCTGACATACATTTTTATCACCTTTAAATTATATTTCAATAGTATTTTTATCAGATTAATCAAAATTTAAACATCTATTTTCATCATATTCAAAAAGTGATTAATAGTTTAATGTCAAAAAAAACAATCTAACATAGAATGAAGAAGAAAGGAGAAAAAATATGGAAAAATTTGAAGATTTATTCAACCCCTCTTTTTTGAATAACAATAAAGAAAAAAGACCTGCATTTCCCAAGGATGCAAGCGTAACAATGGTGTATATTCCTCTTCAGGAGGAGCTTGAAACATATTCCTCAGACCAGGCGCTCGACAACGGAACGCTCTTTCCCGAATTAAATAAGGTCTTTAAAGGAAGGATGGTTAATAAATGAAAGAAAAGCTTTTAAAAAGGCTCTCAGCCGCTCAGTTTGCAATGTATGAGCTTCGCCTCTTCCTTGATACACATCCCGATAATGCAGACGCACTTGCAATGCTTGAAAAATATCAAAGCAAATACGACGCTCTCAAAAAAGAATACGAAGAGCAGTTCGGTCCCCTGACCCTCAACGGGTTTAACAGCGACGACTGGCTTAAGGACCCGTGGCCGTGGGACAATGAATTCAACAATTAAATTTCACACAATGTAAATAGGGAACAATCCCCTATTTACATAAAAACACAAAAAATTCTCGCAGAGAATATCTGCGAGAGTTTTTTTAATAAATGTTTACTTCCGAGTTTTCTTTAAGCGGTTTTCCGAAAACAGGAATATCGTTTTTGAAAATAAAAGGTTGAATTCTTATTGTTCTTCCGTCCCAACCCGTTCCGCTGATTAGATTTGAATGATATGCAATATAATTAACCTTTCCGTCCTTTGATTTAAGAAAGCTGCAGTGACCCGGTCCGTATGCTGTTTCTGTTTTCTTAAAAACAGGATTTGGGCATTTAACCCAGCTATCCTTATCTGTTACATCGCCCTCTCTGAAAACAAGCATACCAAGGCAGTAGTCATCAGTCCAGCTTCCCGAAGCAGAATAAATTATATATGTTTTTCCGTCGTTTTTAAGGATTTCGGGGCCTTCGTTTATCGGATGACCGTTTCTTTCCCATGCTCTTGTCGGTGAAGAAATAAGGCGCCTTTCGCCGTCTATCTTCGTAGGTGAGCTCATATGGGCAATATAGAGATTCTGACCGGTGTCAACCTCGGTTTCCCATCCCGACCAGATAAAATATAATTCGCCGTCCATTTCAAGAACAGTTCCGTCGATTGCCCATCTGTTTGTTTCATCACAAATCTTGCCAACCATCTTAAACTGCCCGTCGGGACGCTCGCCCTTCAAAACATACATACGATGATTTTCGTTGTTTCCGTTATCAGCAGCAACGTAGATATACCAGTATTTTCCAATATGATGTAGCTCGGGAGCCCAGTAAGAATATGAATAGTTTTTTCCTTCGGGCGCTCTGTAAACAATCGTTTCCTCGCCGTTGCAGAGAGTTGAAATCTTATCTGAGCTTCTTACCCCTACGCCGTTTCCAACAGAGTAGCAATAGTAATACCTGTTTTCATACTCAAAAAGCCACGGGTCTGACCCGCCCGGAAGCGGAAGGGTTATGCTTTCGGCAGCATTTTTATCAATCTGTTCATAAGCTCTTTTCGGAACATCAATATACTGCCCGAAAAATGTTACAAGCATAAGATATATCGCAAATATAGCTGAAAAAATTGATTTCATAATAACCTCCGCAGTGTTAATCAGGTGGCGTGTTGATTAATCAGTATTTGAAAGGGCACGGAGCCCTCCCCAACAATTTAATAATAACACATAAAAAAGCAAAAAACATAGGGAAAATCCCTATGTTTTTTTGTTATTTGTAAGTATTTAATCAAAACAGGCTGAGCCGTAGCGAATGCTTTACGCCAAAAGCATTCTGTCGTTATCAAGAGCCTTGCCTGAAATGTTTTTAAACTGCATTAAAAGGTCGTTAACAGTCAGCTTATCTCTTTCCTCGCCCTGAACATCAAGAATTATACTTCCCTCGTTCATCATTACGGTTCTTGTTCCCATATCAAGCGCAGATTGCATATTATGGGTTATCATAAGGCAAGTCAGCTTGTTTTCACGAACAATGTTTTCGGTTAGTTTCAAAACCTTTTGCGCTGTTGCAGGGTCGAGCGCAGCAGTGTGTTCGTCAAGAAGAAGAAGGCTTGGCGGATTATAGGTTGCCATAACAAGCGTCAGTGCCTGTCGCTGACCGCCTGAAAGCAAGCCAACAGGCTGATTCATTCTGTCTTCAAGACCCATATCAAGAAGCGTCAGCCTTTCTTTGAATTCCATTTTATCCTTATGGGAAACACGGCTGAGCCATCCGCCTTTTCCTGCGGCGAGGGCAAGATTTTCTTCGATGCTCATATCGGGAGCGCTTCCCCTCATCGGGTCTTGAAAAAGCCTTCCTATTTTTTTAGCTCGCTTGTGAACCGGACTAAAGGTTATATCCTCGTTATCAAGAAGGATTTTTCCGCTATCGGTGTAAAAATCGCCTGCAATAGCATTAAAAAGAGTTGATTTGCCGGCGCCGTTTGCCCCGATTATTGTTATAAAATCGCCGTCCTTAACATCAAGCGATAAATCGCTTATCGCAGTTTTAGCATTTATAGTATTCGGATAGAAAGTTTTTGAAATATGCGAAATACTAAGCATTTTCACGCACCTCCCTGCCGAGTCTGTGGTCTATTCTTCTTTTAAGAAGAGGATATCTGCTTTTTAGATACGGACCTGAAATTGCAAGAACAACAATTATGGATGAAACCAGCTTCAGCATTGATGCAGGCATATGGAAGCGAAGAGCAATTGCATAAACAATTCTGAAAATAATTGCGCCGATAACTACGCCGATTGCCTTAACGGGGATTTTTCCCTTCGGGAAAAAGGCGCCGCCGATAAGAAGAGAGGCAAGCGCTATCGTTACCATACCCGTTCCGATATCAATGTTAACAGACTTTTGCGACTGAGCAAGAAGGCATCCCGAAAGCCCCGTGAATGCATTTGCTATGCAAAGGCCTGTTATCGTTGTGAATGCAGGATTAATTGAGGAAGAGCGAACCATATCGGGATTATTTCCCGTTGCTCTTATTGCAAGCCCAAGCTTTGTTTTTAAAAACAAAGAAAGAAAGAGAATAACAAGAGCAACCGCAATTAAAGCGATAAAAAGTTTCGACATTCTGAATAAAGGAGTTCTCTCAAACAGCCGAGCAGCTTTTGAGAAAACAGTTTCGGTTCTGTTCATATTAAGCAGTGAGCTTTGACCCATTACCGCAATGTTTATTGAATAAAGCGCTGTGTTGACTATAATACCTGCAAGAAGACTGTCAACGCCCATCTTGGTTTGAAGAAGCGCCGTTACAAAACCTGAAACAACGCCTGCCGCCATTGCGGCGAAAACGGAAAGATAGGGATGCCCCGAAATTGCAACAACAGCGCCAACAGTTGCGCCAAGTGTGAAGCAGCCATCAGTTGATAAATCGCAAACGTTAAGCATTGAATAGCTTAAGAAAAGCGCAAGAACCGTTAATGAGCTTATAAGCCCGAGTTCAAGAGCATTTTGTCCTAAATTAATAATTGAAATGAAATCCATAGAAATACCTTATAAATTTAAAAGTTGCGCGCTTCGCGTTTCGCGTTGCAAGTTATTGGTTTACTCGCTACGCTCAGACAATAAATTGCGTGAACCGTGGTTCGTGATTCGTGACTCGTGGTTAGCGGCTCGCAACTATAATCGGAGCGCAGCGACCCGAAATTCGTAATTCGTAACTCGTAATTCGTAATTCGCGCAGCGCCTGTCCCCGTGTGCTGTTGAGGCAACGACCAAATACAATCGGAGCGCAGCGACCCGAAATTCCTCATTCCTCATTCCTAATTCCTAATTCGCGCAGCCACGAACCACGAAACTAAGATTTATTCAGCAAGAATGAGGTTGAAAATTGCTTCTGTGTCAAGATAGTCGGAGGTTCCGGTTACATTTTTGCCTGGAGCCTCAAGCGAAGCAACGAGATTAGTTGAAATCGGGTCTGAAACTGCAGCGAAAACAACGGGAGTTTTGCTTTCTTCGGTTGCAGACTGCATAGCCATGGCAACAGGAGTTGCAACGCCAACCATAAGGTCAACCTTATCAGCCTTGAAGTTTTCGATAATCTGGTTCATAACATTTGAATCAGCATTGCAGTTATCATAAATAATTTCAAAAGCAACATTGTTTTCTTTGCCCAAGGTATCGAGCTGAACCTTGATATTGCTGACAATCTGATTAAGAGACGCATCGTCAACATAGTTGCAAATGCCAACCTTGAAGGTTTTTTCAGCCTCGTCAGCTCCGATTGCTCCGCTTGCAAGCTTTGAAGCAGGATTTGAAGCATTTTCATCAACAAAGCTTTCTGCAGTTTTTATTTCCTTGATTGCCTGGCAGAAGGGCTCGTATTTCTTTGAAACCTCGGCAAAGTTCAAACCGAGAGCCTCGCAGATATCAGTATTTATTGTTGCTGTTCCGTTATCAAAGGTTTTAACAGGATAGGAAGCAACCTCTTTTTCATTAACAAGAATATCATAAACCATATCGGCTGTTTCCTTGCCGAGATTTGCATAGTCTACGCCGTAGCCGAGAAACGCACCGTTGAGAGCAAAGGAATCAGCGCCGGTAAAATGAGGAATCTTGGCCTCAGCAAGCTTTTCATAAATAGAAAGCTCAGCAGTCATAATAGTGTTATCAGTCGGGGTGAAGATTGCGTCTACTCCGTCTGCAATTGCGGAATCAACTGCAAGCGAAACCTCGTCAACGGTTGTACCCGTGTATTCTCTGTATTTAACGCCCTTTTCATCAAGAACCTTTTTTGCAGCCTCGATTGCACTTGTTGAAGCATCCTGACCTGCATCGTAAAGCAAACCGATTAATTTAGAGGATGCTTGGTTATTTGTGTTATCTGTGTTATCTGTGTTTGTGTTTGTTTTTGAGCAAGCTGCAAAGGCAACTGCAACGATTGATAAAGATAATACTAATGCGATGATTTTCTTTAAGTTTTTCATAATAAGCTCCTTTTATGTTAATTATTTAATTAATTATTATTCATTTATAATGGTTTTATAATCAAATATTCTTTTAAAGCCTCGCCATCGAAAAACATATTTTTCTTTCATACTATTCCTCCCTTATACTTCGGGACAAAAAAATACCTGCCCCTGCTAATGCTGGGACAGGATAAAATCATTTCCTGTGGTGCCACCCGGCTTGACGCAAATTGCGCCCACTCTGCGCATACTATCATATGCCGACCGTTGTTAACGAAGCGCCCGCTCCGGCTTGCATACTCGAAACCCTTTCAGCTCGCCCTCAAAAGTCCATTCATTAATCAGCTCAATACCGCATTTCCACCGCCGGCGGCTCTCTTAAAATGACCATGATTAATTACTACTCTTTATCATTGGTT
>JAFUZY010000007.1 GCA_017476375.1 Eubacterium sp. | reverse complement strand
TTGGGTGATTAGTAAAAGAAAAACTGTCAAAATCAGTCACAACTTTAACATTGTTTGTAACAAATCACAAGGAATAAACGACTGTTTTGTTAAATTAGCCGAGAATAACTGCTCACTATTGACTGATAGTGAAAGAATTTGATATAATAAGACCAAGAGAGAAAGAGGTGATTTGTTAGTGTTGACACAGGAAAGACACAGCAGAATCCTTGAAATTATCAAAACCAAGGGCAGTGTTAAGGTTTCTGAGCTATGCGATGCTTTAGGCGCAAGTGAATCAACCATAAGGCGTGACCTTTCAGCGCTGACAGAAGTAGGAAAGATTAATAAGGTTCGCGGAGGCGCAATGCTTCTTTCTCAGGAATTTCTGAACAGAGAAGAAAGCATTAATAAAAAGGTTAATACTAATTATAATGAAAAATCAAAAATCGCCGAATATGCTGCATCGCTTATTCAGGATGATGATTATGTTTTTATTGATGCAGGTTCAACAACATTTCTTCTTGCAACTATGATAACTAATACGAAGGCAACCTATGTGACAAACGGAATTGCTCATGCACAGGAGCTTGCTGCAAAAGGGTGCAAAGTGATAGTTCTCGGCGGTGATTTGAAGAGCTCAACCGAAGCTATTACAGGTGTTGTTGCTGCAAAAAATCTTCAGCAATATAATTTTTCCAAAGCCTTCATAGGCATAAACGGAGTAACCGAAAAACAGGGATATACAACAACCGATATTGAAGAAGCAACCATCAAAGCCGTTGCTATTGAGCGAAGCTTTGTGAGCTATGTTTTAACGGATTCCTCAAAATTCGGCAAGGTATCGGCGGTGAGTGTGGCTTCAATAGATTCATCCTGCATCATTTGCGATAAATGCAAAAATGAAGAAATAAAAACACGAACAGTTACTAAAGAGGTGTGCGCAAAATGATTTATACAGTGACATTAAACCCCGCACTTGATTATGTTATGAAGGTCGGAGCGCTGCGCTATGACGATATCAACCGTTCTAAAGAGGAAATGCTTTATTACGGCGGTAAAGGAATCAATGTGTCTGTTATTTTAACAAGGCTCGGCATTGAAAACAAAGCGCTCGGATTTGTTGCAGGATTCACTGGCAATGAGCTTGAAAGAATGCTTAAGGGCGATGGAGTCAACTGCGATTTTAACCGCCTTAAAAGTGGAAACACAAGAATAAATGTTAAAATCAAGGCTGATACGGAGCTTGATATCAATGCTCAGGGACCCGACATTTCAGAAGATGAAATAAAAGAGCTTTTTGAAAAGCTTGATGAAATCAAAGATGGTGACTTTCTTGTTCTTGCGGGCTCTGTTCCGAGCACATTGCCCGCGGATATATATGAGCGAATATTAAAAAGGCTTTCGGGCAGGGGAGTTAATTTTGTTGTTGATGCAACGGGCGACCTGCTTTTAAACGTGCTGAAATATAAGCCGTTTTTAGTAAAACCGAACCACCACGAGCTTGGCGATTTATTCGGTGTTATAACAAAAACCGATGAAGAAATTGAAAAGTACGCAAGAAAGCTTCAGAAAATGGGCGCAAGAAATGTTCTTGTTTCCCGCTCAAAGGACGGCGCAATGCTGATAGATGAAAACGGCGGTGTTTTCAAAATAGAAAATGCCGAAGGCAAGCTTGTTAACAGCGTTGGCTGCGGCGACAGTATGGTCGGCGGATTTATTGCGGGCTACATTCAGAAGAAGGATTATTCCCATGCGCTCAGACTTGGCGCAGTGTGCGGAAATGCAACAGCCTTTTCAGAGGGGCTTGCAGATAAAGCGGAAATTGACCGCGTTTATGATTTATTGGATATTAGCAAAAGCTGATATAAATATTTAAGGAGGAATATTTATGAAAATCATTGATTTACTTAAAGTCGATGCCATTGCGTTAAACGCTTCGGTTTCAACAAAGGAAGAAGCGATAGACAAAATGGTTGACCTACACTCCGGCGCCGGCAACCTCAATGATGCCGGGATTTACAAAGAGGCAATTCTCGCAAGAGAGAGCCAAAGCTCAACTGCAATCGGCGAAGGTATTGCAGTGCCCCACGCAAAAAGCGAAAGCGTAAAAACACCCGGACTTTCATCAATTACTGTACCGGGCGGCGTTGATTACGGTGCACCCGACGGAAAGCCTTCAGACATTCTGTTTATGATAGCAGCACCTCTTGACGGAGACCTTCATCTCGAAATTCTCTCACGCCTTATGGTAATGCTTATGGACGCTGATTTCTGCGCAAAGCTCCGTGCGGCAAAAACGCCCGAAGAGTATATTGAAATCATCGATAAGGCAGAGGCTGAAAAGTATCCCGAGGAGCCTGCGGTTACAGAAGCACCGAAGGACGGCTATCAAATTCTTGCAGTAACAGCTTGCCCGACAGGTATTGCTCATACCTATATGGCTGCTGAAGCTCTTGAACAGGCTGCTGAAAAAATGGGCATTTCAATCAAGGTTGAAACAGACGGCTCAGGCGGCGCAAAAAATGTTCTTACTAAAGAGGAAATCGCAAACTGCGACGGAATTATCTGCGCAGTTGACAGAAATGTTGAGATGGCTCGTTTCAACGGAAAGCCTGTTTACAAGACCTCTGTTTCAAACGGCATTAACAAGCCCGAAGAGCTTATCAACAAAATACTCAACAAGGAAGCTCCTGTTTATCACAGTGATTCTGCAGACGCTTCGGATGAAACATCAGGCGACGGCGAAGGCTTCGGAAGAAAGGTTTACAAGCACCTTATGAACGGAGTTTCGCATATGCTTCCGTTCGTTGTAGGCGGCGGTGTTCTTATTGCACTCGGCTTCCTTATTGATACTATCGCAGGCAATGCCGATGTCGGCGGAAACTTTGGATTCACCAACCCCGTTGCAGCAGTTGTATTCTGGATTGGTAAAGCGGCATTTGCATTTATGCTACCGATTCTTGCAGGATATATCTCAATGTCAATAGCAGACAGACCCGGTTTGCTTCCGGGTATCGTAGGCGGTTATCTTGCAACAACAGGCGCAACTCTTTCAAATCCGACCGGGGATGACACAGCTGTATCGGGCTTCCTCGGAGCACTCCTTGCAGGTTTTGTTGCAGGTTTGCTTGTTAACGGTCTTAAAAAAGCATTCAACTGGCTTCCAAAGGCAATGGACGGAATTAAACCCGTATTCATCTATCCGCTCTGCGGAACATTCCTTATCGGAATCGTAATGCTTCTTATCAACCCTGTTGTTGGACTTCTCAACAGCGGACTTTCAAATTTCCTTACCAATCTGGGCGACACAAGCAAGCTTTTGCTTTCAGTTGTTCTTGCTGCAATGATGGCTATTGATATGGGCGGCCCGTTCAACAAGGCGGCATATGTATTTGGAACTGCTGCAATTGCGGACGGCAACACCTGGATTATGGCAGCCGTTATGATTGGCGGTATGGTTCCCCCGATTGCAATTGCACTTTCAACTACCTTCAATAAGAACAAGTGGACTGAGCAGGAACTCAAGAACGGTCCTGTTAACTATCTGATGGGTCTTTGCTTCATCACAGAAGGCGCAATTCCTTATGCTGCTTCCGACCCGCTTCGCATTATTCCTTCCTGTATGGTTGGCTCCGGCGTTGCAGGCGCTGCTTGTGCGCTGTTCGGCTGCGCTTGCCCTGCACCTCACGGTGGTATCTTCACCTTCGCAGTTGTTGAGCATCCGCTTGGATATATCATCTCGCTCATAGCAGGTTCTGTTGCAGGAGCGCTGATGCTTGCAATTCTGAAGAAGAATAAAAACAAAGTTGAAAAGAAAACCGCATAAATAAAAAAGAGGTAATATTATGGTTTCAAAATCTTTTACACTTACTAACAAAATGGGCTTTCATATGCGCCCTGCACAGGTTTTCGTAACCGCAATGGCAAAGTATTCTTCCGATATAACTATCACTTTTAACGGCAAGGATATCAACGGCAAAAGCATTATGAATATTATGGCAGCTTGCATGAAATGCGGCAGTGAAATCACTGTTTCATGCAATGGCGCTGATGAAGAAGCAATGCTCAGCGAAGCTTCATCAATGATTGAAAGCGGCTTCGGCGAAGAATAAGAAATGAAAAAGGGCGGAGAAATCCGCCCTCTATGAGGTGATTTTATGTTACAGGGTATAGGCGCTTCTCAGGGCTATGGCATAGGAAAAGCAGTCATAATTGAAGATATAAGCCTTGACTATTCTGCGGTTAAATACACCACTGCAGAAGAAGAAAAATCTCGCCTTAACAAAGCTGTTGAAGCCTTCACTGCCGAAACAAGAGAAATGGCAGAAGGGTTAAAAGCAAGCGCAGGCGAAAAAGAGGCTGAAATTCTCGAAGGTCATTTAACAATGCTTGCCGACCCGTTTATGCTCTCCCAGATGAACGATAACATTGACAGCGGCGCAGTTGCCGAAGCGGCAGTTGATACTGTTTGCACAATGTTTTACGATATGTTCGCAGGCGTTGAAGATGAAATGATGCGCCAGCGTGCATCTGACGTTAAGGATATTAAAGACAGCCTTATCAGAATTCTGCTCGGAGTTAAAAGTGTTGATATTGCAGCTGTTCCGAAGGGCTCGATTCTGATTGCAAAGGATTTCACCCCGTCAATGACAAGCCAGATAAACAAGGAAAATGTCAGCGCCATCGTAACCGAGGTTGGCGGTGTTACAAGTCACAGCGCAATTCTCGCCCGTGCAATGGGAATACCTGCTGCGCTTTCCGTTATCAATGTTACTCAGATTGTTGAAAACGGCGATATGCTGATTGTAGACGGCTTCAAGGGCAAGGTATTCACAAAGCCCGGTGATGCTGAAATTGCCGAGTACACAGGCAAGCAAAAGGCATACCTTGAAGAAAAAGAAGGTCTGAAAGTTTACTTTAACAAGCCTACTATTACAAAAAGCGGGGCTAAAAAGAAGGTATACGGCAATATCGGAAAAGCCGAGGATGCGCAGAATGTTATTCAGAACGGCGGCGAAGGCATTGGTCTTTTCAGAACTGAATTTCTGTTTATGGACAGAGACCGCGAGCCAACAGAGGAAGAGCAGTTTGAAGCGTATTCAACCGTTGCCAAGGCAATGGACGGCAAAGAGGTTATCATCAGAACTCTTGATATCGGCGGCGACAAAGCGATTGATTATCTTAAAATTGATAAAGAGGAAAACCCCTTCCTCGGCTTCAGAGCTATTCGCTATTGTCTTAAAAATACAGAGCTATATAAAAAACAGCTCCGTGCGCTTCTTCGTGCGGCATATTTCGGAGATATAAAGATTATGCTTCCGCTTGTTACTTCGCTCGATGAGGTTAAAGCGGCAAAGGCACTGATTGATGAATGTGCCGCAGAGCTTGAAAGCGAAGGCCTATCTTTCCGTATGGCTCCGCTTGGCATAATGATTGAAACGCCTTCGGCGGCTCTGATTTCCGATTTACTTGCAAAAGAGGTTGATTTCTTCTCAATCGGAACAAACGACCTTACGGGCTATACTATGGCGGTTGACAGAGGAAACGCAAATGTCAGCCATTTATATGATGCTTTCCAGCCTGCAGTTCTTCGTGCAATTGAAATGACGATTAAAAATGCAAAGAAAGCAGGAATTATGGTTGGTATGTGCGGCGAGGCTGCTGCAGACGAACGACTGATTCCTAAGCTCGTTGAATGGGGACTTGATGAATTTTCTGTAACTCCTTCATCAATCCTACAGACAAGGCGCAATATCTGCGAATGTGAATAAAAAAGAAACACCGCTGAGCGATCGGCGGTGTTGTTTTTGTTATCTAAACTAGCAATAAAAGTAATTATTATTCAAGATATTCGTGTTTTGTCCCCTTGATTTGATTGTTGGACTGACCGAACTAACGGGAAGAGAGCGCGACCGCTTTCGTTCGCCGATGGTGAAGTAAAGCGAGAGCGTCTATTCGTTCGCCATGGGGACGCACCTCCGAACGCAATTCAAGGAAGAACGGTGCTTGGAGAGGAACGTCCCCGTGTGCTGTTGAGGAAACGTCCATTTCGTTCGCCGATAATATAATCGGGTGCGGGTGTCCCGCCCGAAATTCGTAATTCGTCACTCGTAATTCGTAATTTGACGTAAGGGGTCTGACCCCTTACGTCAAAAACGTTGGTGTTCATTTTTGCTCAGCAGTTTTTCTCTGCCTTTCGTTATATCCGCCTTCAATGATTGCAGGAAGATTGTCGATAATAAAATGTTGAGCAGATTCACTATAAAGAACGGCATAGTAAGGTCCGTATTGCCCATCGCGTTGCTCAATAGTTATACCGATGCTTTCTGCGTTTGCAGTGGGTCGTTTATGATTTTTGCCGTTTACCTGAACAACAGTGAGCATATTTACGTCAACAAGCCAGTTTGTTATTGCCGTAACCTTTAGCTTTTCCATATTTTCAGGCTTCAACTCATTGATTTTTCTTGCTATAACGGAAATGGTGACGGGCCGGATTGAATATTCATAATGGTCAAGGTCAAGCTTTTGCAAATCAAACGGATTCGGCTTTGGCTGCTTAGGCTTTTTTATTCCTCCGCCTTCAATCACGGCTTCCAATATATCTGAAACATAGAAAAGGCATCGCGAGATTTTAACATTGTTGATAATATCGTTATCATCAACGGATTCCTTGCTGAACGGATTAACACCTCTTGCTAAATCGTCAATGTAATTTTTTGCATGCGCAACGAGATTAACATCTATTTCCATGTTTTAACTCCTTTAACTTTTTGAAAAAACATATAAACTTACTGCGCTTGTGTCAATAAGTCGCGAGTTCTGATAAGAAAGGTTGTTTTTAGTATCCAAATAAGTTATGAATCAAAGAAATGCTGACCGTCGTCTGTTACGAGTCTTTGAGTTTTCGGATATTCAAAAATGCTGTTGTTTTCTTTGTTTTCTTCGAGATATTCGGCAAACTCATTTGCATACCACTTTGCCATTTCAAGGTTATGCATAAGATAGTGGCCGCAGTTTACCGGAGCCGCACCCGGAACCTCGGTTGCATCGTTAACCGATTTGAAAGCATTTAACAGAAGCCCGTAAATCTCTTTCGGAGCGCGGTTTCCTTTTAAAATCAGATAAAACCCTGTAAGACAGCCCATCGGTCCCCAATAAATAACCTCGTTCTTCCATTCAGGGTCGTTGCGAAGATATGTTGCAATTATATGCTCAAGCGAATGCATTGCCGCAACATCAATAACGGGCTCCCTGTTTGGCTTTTTTAGTCGTATATCATAGGTTGTAACCTTGTGGTCCCCCAGATAATCAACCCTGCTGGTGAAAATACCCGGAATGATTTTTGTGTGGTCAACCGAAAAACTCTGTATTAATTCCATATTGCTGTTTCCTTACTGTTTATTAAGATTTTTGCTGAAGAATTCTTCAAGCTTATCAAACGGAATTGCGCCGTTGCTTCCGCCGTCATAAAGGTCGGTGTGAACAGCGCCTTCAATAACAAGCATTTCCTTGTTATCCTTGTATTTATTGCCGTTTACCATATTGTTATATGCGTCCTTGCCGAAGTAGAAGGAATGCGCCTTATCTCCGTGCATAACAAGAACAGCACTGCGTATTTCGTTGCTATACATCAATATCGGCTGATTGATGAAGGACTGGCAGCCCGTTACATTCCAACCGTCGTTTGAATTGAGTGAACGGGGGTGGTAACCTCTTTTTGTTTTATAGTAGTCGTAATAATCTTTAACAAAAAACGGTGCGTCCTCGGGAAGCGGGTCAACAACACCGCCGCCGCGTTTATATTCGCCGTTTTTGCAGTCTTCAAGTCTTTGAGCGCACATTGCCGTTTTTGCTGCGTAGCGGGCTTCCTCACTGTCGGCACTGTCAAAATATCCCTTTGCGTTAACCCTTGTCATATCATACATTGTTGAGGCAACGGTTGCTTTGATTCTTGTGTCAAGCGCTGCAGCGTTGATTGCCATTCCGCCCCATCCGCAAATGCCGATAATTCCGATTTTTTCAGAGTCAACCATATCGTTGAGCGAAAGAAAATCAACCGCAGCCATAAAATCCTCGGTGTTTATATCGGGCGACGCCATATAGCGCGGCTCGCCGCCGCTCTCACCTGTGAACGAAGGGTCAAAGGCTATTGTTAAAAAGCCTCGCTCTGCCATGGTTTGGGCGTATAAACCCGAGCATTGCTCCTTAACTGCACCGAAAGGACCGCAAACAGCAATCGCAGGAAGCTTTCCGCTTGCATCCTTCGGAACATACATATCTGCCGCGAGCGTTATTCCGTAGCGGTTAACAAAGGTTACCTTGCAGTGGTTAACCTTTTCACTCTTTTCAAAGGTTTTATCCCATTCCTGAGTTAGCTTTAAATCAGCTTTTTTCATATTTTTACCTGCCTTTTTGAACTTTTTTAAACTATTATATAATATTGGTCTATTAAAATCAAATATTATATATTAAAACAATTGCCAATTGAACAAAATAATTAACAATTAAAGAATATAGCGGATACCTCACTCCAAAGGTAACACCTTTTAGTTACCTGAACTTAAAGGTTCTTATGTGGTTTTTCAAATCAATTCCGCTTTGCATATAGTTCAGCAGGATTTCAGCGCAGGCGTGGCTGTCGCTCGCAGCCTGATGGTGGATAAGCTCAATACCATAGTAGTCGCACATATCGTTTAGCTTGTGGCTGATACCGGGGAGCTCTCTTCTGCCTATCTGAACGGTGCAGAGATAGCGCGAATACGGTCGCCAGTCAATTCCGTAGTCTGCAAGGCATTTTTTTAAAACTCCGAGGTCGAAAACCGCATTATGGGCAACAAGCATACCGCTGCTCATAATCGGCTCAATTTCATCCCAAAGCTCTGCAAAATTCGGCGAATCCGATACCATATCTTCATCAATTCCCGTTAGCATAGTGTTGAAATAGTCAAAGGATGCCTCTGGGTTAACGAGGGAATAATATTCATCAACAATTATTCCGTCTTCAATAACCGAAATACCTATTGCGCTCATTCGGTTGTTTCTTCTGTTTGGAGTTTCAACGTCAAAAACTATAAATCTGTTCATATCCTAAATCGTTTGTTCGTCGAGCGTCGGCGCGTTCGTTAAAACATTGTTTTCATCATCAAAATCAATTTTATCAAGGGCAAGAAGCTGAGTGTCGCCGTCATTTTCAAGAGTTATGTGGTATGCGGTTAGGTATCTGCCCTGCTTATCTTTGAAAATGCAGTTGTGTCCGCTGTGCCATAAGCCATCAACACTCTCAGGGGTAATAAGCGGATTTCTTTCGTCCTTTATCCAAGGACCTCTTATGCTGTTTGCATATGAAACTCCGACCTCGTATGAACGGGTAAACGAACTGTAAAAACAGATATATTTTCCGCCGTGTTTTATTATAAACTGACCCTCAATTTTAGTGTCCCATGCGCCTTCCTCAGCGGGAAGAACAACGGGCGTTTCTTTGCCAATAAGTTCAGCCGTTTCAAGGTTGATTTCATAAAGGAAAATTCCATCCCAGCTGCAGCAGGTTATGTATGTTTTTCCGTCGTCGTCAGTGAAGAGATTTGCGTCGTTTCCGTCGGGAATAATAACACTTCCTTCTTCAAATTTCTCTTTTGTGAAGAGGGGATAATCTGCGTTTAAAAGAGTGTATTCCCCGTCGATTTTATCGCTTACCGCGATTAGGGGATTCTGCCCGATTTTCAGCTCATCATTTCTGCAGTTAACGGTTAAATAGAATTTGCCGTTTTTCTTGTGGATTTCAGGCGCCCACCAAAAATCGCGAAACCAGGAATTCTCTTTTGCAACGCTTCTGTGAAGAATAAAACCGATTTCCTCCCAGTGAAGCAAATCCTCGCTTTTCCAAAGCTTAACGCCCTCACTTTTACCATTCCAGTAGGGCGGAATTGTTCCTGTTAAATAATAGGTATCACCCTCAAGCATTATAAAAGGGTCGCGGATATTTTTAATAACATCCTTTGCAATCGGATTTTGAAAAGTGAAAGCTTCAGCCATAAAATCACCGCCATAAATATTTTTGCTATTATAACATAAGATAATAAAAAAGTACAGTCACCAAAGGGGAGTCTGTCATAAAGAAGTTAAGAGCACGACATTTTGTGAAGTTGTCAAGTAAAAGTGGACAATAAAAAAGTTTAATAATGATTTAGTTAGGAAAGCCCTGTTCAGTTCTGAACTGAACAGGGCTTTTTCTGCCGCATTTGGCAGAAGGACGTTCAGTGTTGTAGTAGGTTATGTAGTTTTTGATAAGTGTAGGAACATCTTTGCAGTGGTATATATCAAAGTCTATTCGCAGTTCTTCTTTAATCCAACCATTAAGAGCCTCAATAATCGGGTTATCTGTCGGCGTTCCCACTCTT
>JAFUZY010000053.1 GCA_017476375.1 Eubacterium sp. | reverse complement strand
TAAAAACATCTTCATCTGCTCGGGCGTGGTATTCTGCGCTTCATCAAGTATGATAAAACTGTCATCAAGAGTTCTTCCTCGCATATATGCAAGCGGGGCAACCTCAATGGCTCCTCTTTCCTGATAATTCTGAAAATTCTCAGCTCCAAGCATATCAAAAAGAGCGTCATAAAGAGGGCGAAGATATGGGTCAACCTTGCTTTGAAGGTCACCCGGAAGGAAGCCGAGCTTCTCGCCTGCCTCAACAGCGGGTCGGGTCAGAATTATTCTGTTAACCTCTTTTGCACGGAAAGCAGTAACCGCCATTGCAACCGCAAGATAGGTTTTTCCCGTTCCGGCAGGACCGACCCCGAAGGTTATCGTGTTATCGGCAATCGCCTGCGTGTATTTTTTCTGGCCGAGGGTCTTTGGTTTAATCGGTCTGCCCTTTGAGGTTATGCAGATTGTGTCCGTAGTCATTGAAGGGAGCTTGTCCTCATTACCTTCATTAACAAGGGATAAAACGTAGCGAACATTCTGGTCTGAGAGCGTTTCGCCTTTATTTATCAGAACAAGAAGAGAATTAATCGCCCTAACCGCAAGCGAAACATTTTCCTCATCGCCCATAATCTTTAAATCCGAGCCTCTTGAAACGATTGAAACGGAATATTCCCTTTCAATCATTTTTATATTTTCATCAAACGAGCCAAAAAGCGAAACCGCCTGTTCAACTGCGTCAAAGGTTATTGTTTGTTCAATCATTTATTTCCGCCTTAATCTTTTCAATTCTTCTTTCATCAAGCTCAAGAACAGTTAGAGTAATGTTATTATATTCAACCTTAAGGTTTTTATCATCCTTGGTCGGAAGAAATCCGAGCTTACTTATAACAAATCCGGCAAGGGTATCAAAGTCGCCCTCGGGGAACTGAACTCCAAGCGCTTCCTCAACATCCTCAATATCGGTTATTCCTTCAAATATAAAGGTTTTATCATCGAGCTTTTTAATGCTTTCCTCGTCCTCGTCATATTCATCCTCAATATCGCCAACAAGCTCTTCAAGAATATCCTCGAGAGTAACAAGCCCCGCAGTTCCGCCGTATTCATCAACGACTATGGCAAGCTGTATTCTTGTTTCGGTCATCTTTGCAAAGAGCTTTCCGCAGGCTATTGATTCGGGAACATAAAGGGGCTCACGAATATAATCTGAGAGCTTTTCTGTTTTTGAAATCTCTTTTCCGATGAATTTAAGAAGGTCTTTAACATATATAATTCCGAGTATATCATCAAGGTCCTCGTGGAAAACGGGAACCCTTGAGACGCCCTCTTCTATTGCGAGATTAACAACATCATAAAGCGAGCCGTCATCGGGCACTGCAACAATATCGGTTCTGTGGGTCATAATATCTCCCGCAGTTATATCGTCGAACTCAAAAATATTGTTAATCATTTCTCTCTGAGTTATTTCAAGCTCGCCCTCGTCCTCGTCAACAAGCTGCTTGATTTCCTCTTCAGTTGAACTTTCTTTTCTAAAAAATCTTTTCAGACCGCCACTGCCCATAAAGGCAAATCCCTCCAAATTAAAGTATTTCAACTTAGTATTATAATATATTTATAATTATTTGTAAAGTATGGCTATTTATGATAATATATAGTTGCGAGCTCCGAGTGCCGAGTTCTGGTTCGTTTGCGACCGCTCCCAGTGGGAGATGAAGGGAGCAACAAGAACTGCCGAACGGTCAAAATTTGTCGGCGCTCCGTCAGAACAACCTTTGTGATTCAAATATATTGCTTTGGCAATATATTAATAATCACTACGGTTTTTCTTCCTCTCCGATGCGGTACAAGTATCCGCATCGGTTACAAATCAAAATGCTTTTCATTTTGATTTGAGAGGATAAACATATGAAGGGATTATTAGC
>JAFUZY010000006.1 GCA_017476375.1 Eubacterium sp. | reverse complement strand
GCCATAATATATGAAGCTTTAAGAGCATATGTTGACGCCTTTCTTGTTCCGACTATTGCAACGGGAACAAGACTTTCAAAATTTTCAAATTCACCGTCTGCATAGAGGACTGCAGGCGGATTTACAATCTCTCTGAGCCGTTCGGGATAGCGTTCATCATCAAAGGCTATTATGCTCCACGAATTCTTTTCGCATTCATTAATGATTGCATCGGCACATTCAAGAGTCAGCTTTGTTAACTTATCAATCTGCTGGGGGCTGAGCGCAGGGCTCATTCTCCACTCAAGGATATTGCTTTCATAAAGCTTTTCAACCGAGCCGAAATCCTCGATAATTTCTTTAAACTTAGCCCCTTCTCCAAGGCATTGCTGCAGCCATATCCAGTATCTTGCGTCCGTCATCTGAGCATCTCCCACATAATTATCGAAGCTGCAACGGAAGCATTAAGGCTTTCGGCATTGCCGAGCATCGGAATTGTTATAAGCTTATCGGAAATTGCTTTGATATTATCTTCAACGCCGTTTGCCTCATTTCCGATAACGCACACGCAGGACTTTGAAAAATCAATTTCGGTTATCTTTTTTGCCTCCCTGCTCGGAACTGAGGAATAAACCCTGTATTCGCTTTTTAATTCCTTAAGGCTTTCTTCAAGATTATCGCAAACGAAAATCTTTTCGCGAAGGACTGAACCCATTGATGCACGAAGAACCTTTGAATTATATATATCGCAGCAGTTATATGCAATAATCTCTTCAATGCCGAGCGCCTCCGCCGTTCTGATAATCGCGCCCATATTTGCAGGGTCCTGAACATTATCGAGAGCAAGAAGCTTTTTTGACTGTGGCTTGCCGTTTTGCTTAATCATCGGGCAAACTGCAAATATTCCCTGAGGGTTTTCTGTATCGCTGAGCTTTCCCGCAACCTCTTCGCTGACCATATACGACCTCTCAGCCTTGTCAATCATTGCGGAAATTTCAAGAGGATATTTTTCAAAAATCTTTTCGGTTATAAAAAGATTTTTTATTCCGTAAACAGAATTAAGGACATCAAAACAAAGCCTTGCGCCCTCCAAAACAAACTCACCGCACTGAGCGCGAGCCTTTGAGGAAGTTATAAGCTTTTTTGTGTCCTTAATAATACTATTGTTTTTGCTTGTGATTTTTTCCATACACATCTCCGCGCGTGCTTATTTTTCGGCATATGCCTTTTTTGTTTAAAGAAATCACGACTATTCAGATTTTTAATAATAATTAATATATATTATAAAAGAAAAAATTTCAATACCAAATTTTCATTTTGTAAACATATTGTAAGAAATAACAAAAAAGCTCGGGTTTAACCGAGCTTTTTTTACAGCGTGCCGAAAAACTATATTTTCAAATCGGCACGCTGTAAGACTTTAGCGAGCATAGGATTTGTAAAGACAAATCCCTAAGAAGAAAAAACAGACCGAAAGAGGAACGGTCTGTCATTAATGAAATATTGCTATGCAATGTGAAATAATTTGCAAAAGCAAATTGTGAAATATCTCGCTATTCTCGATGTGAAATTAAATTAATCCCACATACGTTTTAGTATTGCTCGCTTTCAGCGAGAATGCTAAAACATTTCATTGCGAAGCAATTTCATATTCTGAAAGAATATTTCATTAATCCGCAAGGATTAATTTAATTGGGAGAACCTTCTTTACGAAGGTTCTCCCAAGCCGAGCATTTTTTGTTTTATTTTATTCGCATATAAGAAGTCCATAGCCCTTCTTTCTCTTATAAACAACCTTTGTTTCGCCGTCTATTCCGAGAAATACGAAGAAATTATGGCCGAGCATCTCCATCTGAACTATTGCCTCATCATCGGTCATCATATTAGGTGTGATTGATTTCTTTCTTGTTATATCAACGCTCTCGAAATAAGCCTCGTCGAAATTATCCATTGAAACTTCTTCGCTGAGCTCGTCAATTGCCATTGCTATTTCATCAATTCCGCCCTTGCGTTTTTTATCAACGAAATAGGTTTTAAGCTTGCGAAGCTTTCTCTTCAAATCGTCAACAGCCGCATCAATTGCAGGCTCAATCTTTCTTTCAAACGATTCGCCCCTGATGAACGAACCGAAATGCTTAACCGTTATATCGCAGCTATATCCTTCCTTCTCTTTCTTTAGAGTAACATCAAATGACGCATTTTCAGGGAGCATTTTTTCAATTCTTTTGAGTTCGCTCTCAATTCCGTCTTTAGCGCCCTGTTTCAAATCAAATCCTCTTGCAGTAATGTTAATCATAATCAATACCTCCTTGGTATAGTATTTCCACTTATATTATATTCCCAAAAGGGTATTAATAAAAGTATTGTTTTATGAACAAATATTTGATATAATGTTAAGTGGAGCGCAAAGCGCTCCCTCAGAGCTATCATTGATAACGGTGGACGGTTAGCCCTCTTTTCCAAGAGGGATTGCCCTCTTGAGATTATATCAAAGGAGGGTGATGCTATGGAACAGATTATTTTATATCTCACTGTAGTTTTACTTATTCTTTACTTTTTAAGCAAAAAATAAGAACAACCGCCCAACGAGTCGAAAAGTGAGCGAGTGTTCTTAATTCGCAAACTCAGAGGCTAACCGTCTGTCGGATAGCTCTTTGTTCATTTATATTATACTCATCATTTAATTATTTGTCAATATGCTACTGCTGATATTTTTCAGCCTGAAGATTAAACATATATGCATATGTTCCGTTCATTTCCATAAGCTCTTCGTGGCTTCCCTTTTCAATGATTTCGCCGTTTTCCATAACATAAATAATATCGGCATTAACCGTAGTTGAAAGCCTGTGGGAAATGAAGATAACCGTTTTATCCTCAGCGGCATTCATCATTGCCTGATTGAGATTATACTCTGCAATCGGGTCGAGATTTGCCGATGGCTCATCGAGAATAACATAGGGGCAATGCTTATAAAACGCTCTTGCAATCGCAACCTTCTGGCTTTCGCCGCCGCTCATCATAATTCCCTCGTCATCAAACTCCCTGAGCAGATAAGTCTCCATTCCGTTTGGTAATTCTTTACCGTATCCGCTGTTTTTGAGGGCTTTCTCAGCCCCGTCTTTATCAACATTGAAGTCCAGCGAAACATTTTCGCCGATTGTTGCGGCAAAAATCTGGAAATCCTGAAAAACAGCCGCAAATCTGTTTTTATGGGATTCAATATCCTCATCCTTTATATTTTTGCCGTCGATAAGTATCTCGCCCTCCGAAACGTCATAAAGCCTGAGCAACAGATTTGTAAGCGTTGTTTTTCCTGCCCCGTTATAGCCGACGAGGGCTATTTTTTCATTCGGACGGATGGTCATATTTATATTCTTAAGCGTCGGATGGTCGTTACCGGGGTATGTAAACGAAACGTTTTTTATTTCAATTGTTTTCGGCTCGGCACTTTCGGTTTTGTTTTCACCGCCGTAGATGTTTTTTTCTCTTGAAAGAAATTCCCTGTATTTTTCAATCAGCTTTGCCTGTTCAGAGAAATTACGAACAACGCCGACGGTTAAAAACGAAAAAGAAGTTGCAATTGAAAATGCGCCGTTGAAGGTTGCAACAAAATCGCCGGCAGAAAGAGTTTTTGTTTTTAAAACGCAGTATCCGAGATAGAGAGGAAGCAGGAACATAAAGCCTATAATCTGAACGCCCGTTTCCTGAAAGAAATAGATGAAATCAATCTTTTTAACATATCTCTTCTGGTTATCAATAACCGCGTCAGCCGCTTCATCATATCTTTTAAGAAGAAGAGGCTTTATATTGTTCATTCTAACCTCTTTTGCATAGTCCTGAAGATAGAAAACTCTTGCAAAATAATCCGCTCTTCTGTGGAGTCTGTTGTTTTCAATCTGGCGTTTTGACTGAAGATTTCCGATTTTTTTGCTTACGGGAGTAAAAACAGCAACAACCGCAAGGATGATAACAAGGCAAATCGGGTCAATCGTAAACAGAATTGAGCCGATTGCGATAAGCGAAAATACCTCGCCGATATATCCCTGAACAAGTCCGAGAACCCTTGTTATTCTTCCTCCCGAGGAGTCAATAACAAGAATAAAGTTGTTATAAAAATCAGGGTCGTCATAGCTTTCAAGGTCGAGTTCCTTTGCCTTTTTGAAAAGCATTTCAAGAATACCCGAGGAAAGCTTTTCAAAATTAACGCTGAAATACAGCTCCCTGTAAAGGGCGTTTGCAACCTCGTTGAAAAGCAGAATTGCAGCAATAGCTATAACCGCCCAAACTATTTTCATTTTATCGTCGCCGTTTGAAATAACATCAATAACATATTTAACGCCGATAACGGAAATCAGCCTTGTCGGAAGCCTTGTTATTATTCCGAAAAAGCATTCGCCGATAACAAGAAGCGGCGAGATTTTAAACATAATTTTCAGAAAATAGAAAATATCCGAAAAAATAGAGTGCTGAAGCTTATCAGACCTGAAATCATGCATTTTGTCCGACCTCCTCTCCTTTATATCGAGAAGCCTGAAGAGTGAACATTGAGCAATATTCGCCCTGCATTTCCATTAGCTGCGAGTGAGTTCCGCTTTCAATCAGCATTCCGTTTTTAAGAACAAAGATTTTGTCGCTCAAAACGGCTGACGAAAGCCTGTGTGAAATATAAAGAACGGTTTTGTTCTTAGTTGCAGAAACTAAGTTTTCATACATATTGTATTCCGCAATCGGGTCAAGAGCTGACGACGGCTCATCAAGAATTGCAACATCAAAATTCCTTGCAAACATTCTTGCAACGGCTGTTTTCTGGGTTTCTCCGCCCGAAAGTCCTGCGCCTGTTTCATCAAACTCTCTTGTTAAAACAGTGTCTGCGCCGTTTTGAAGAGTTTGAACCTTCTTCCACGCGCCGCTCTGTTCAAGCGCCTTTCTGGCAAGCTCTTTTTCATCTTCGCTGCATTCATGACAGATAACATTTTCATTGACAGAAAGCGCAAAGGTTTTGTAATCCTGAAAAACAGTTGCAAAACGGGAATGAAGGCTTTCAATATCATAGTCCTTGATGTTCCTGCCGTTATAAAGAATTTCGCCTTCAGTAGGGTCATAGAATCTCAAAAGAAGCTTAACAAAGGTTGTTTTTCCCGCTCCGTTAACTCCGACAAGCGCAACGGTTTCACCCGCATTTATTTTAAGGTTAACATTCTTAAGTGAATACTTTTTAGCAGATGGATACTTGAAAGAAACATTTTTAAACTCAATGCTTTCAAACTCGCCTGCCTCTTCGTTTCCCGAAACGACCTTTGATTCATAATCGAAGAAATCACGAAGATTCTGAAAATAAAGAGCAACGTTTGAAAGAGAAGCTAAAGAATCGGCAATCTGCCTCGTTGTTGTTCTGACAGAGTTGATTGAGGATAAAACAACCGAGAAACCCGATATATCGAGTCCGCTGTCGTTGATAAACTGATACGATGCAAAGGAATATGTTCCGACTATCGGTATAAGCTCGCCGAAAAGAGCTGACAGCATATTATAGAAAAAGAGCTTCCAGCCATAGTTTTTAATAATTCTGACATTATCCTCAACAGCTCTTCTGAAACGGTTAATGATAACGGAAAAGATATTTGATGTTCTTATATCCTTTGAATAATCCTTAAGGAAAACCGTTCTCTGGGAATAGTTTTTAATTCGGTTGTTCGTAGTCATTGAATAATTACGCTTATACATTATTTTGCTTCTTATTATTTCAAAAGCAAAAATGAAAAGCACCGGCGAAAGGAAAATAAGATATGCCGGGTCGATTGTTGAAACAATTCCGATAACAAGAAAAAAGGATATAACCGAGCCAATCAGATTTGAAACATCCATACAAAACATAAAGAAATAGCTATGGGTTATTATTTCCGTTGCACGCTGATACTTATCATAAAATTCGGGGTCCTCATAGCACGAAACATCAACGTTAGCCGCTTTTTCAAATATTAAATCGTTGAGCCCCTTTGTTACCTTTTTCATTCCGACGTTCTGAAGATAATCGCAGGCAATAATTATAACCTCGTTAATAAGCGCAACACCGAGAAAAATCAACAGAACCTTGAAAAAGTATTCAAAAGATGCGTTGCCCTCTATCAGATTTAAAAGAACCTTTAAAAACAAAACGCCCTGAATGAACAGAGAGAAAATCGAAAAAGAGGTTTGCGCAAGAATTGCGGAAATCATCAACGATTTGTCTGCCTTAAAACAGATTTTAAGCGCAAAAAAGATATTCTTCATAACGGGAACCTTAACATCCTCGTGAAGGGGCATCCATCCTCTCGGCATATTTAATCACCTCCGTTTTAATCAAATTAACAGTTATTCTATCATAAATTTATACATTTGTAAATTTAATTCTTTACAAAAAAGAAAAAATCCACCTTTCGTGGATTGAATTGACAAGCAGAGAATTTTATAATAAAGTTAATAAATGAAAAGAAGTGAAAATATTATGAAAAGAAAAACAAAAAAGGTGATTAAATTGATTATTAAAGCCGCGCTGATAATCCTCGGAGCAATTCTTATTTATCTCTATATTCCGCCCCTCGTTTCGCTCGGAGTTTTAAATGCGGGAAATCTTTTCGGCTTAACTCTCGGAATCGGATTTATTGCAATCGGCTTTGCACTCAATCCCATTGTCGCTTTCATTAAAAATCAGATTGATTCGCCAAAAGGAAAAATTATTGTATCCGCAATTAGCGTTGTGCTTGTTGTTGCGCTTGCGTTTTCCATAACATTTTTTGCAACGCTCGGCAAGGTTGTTTCGCATTCGCACTATACGGCAAGCAACGAATCAACGGTTATTGTTCTCGGCTGTCAGATAAGAGGAAGCGTTCCTTCAATGTCGCTCGTTCAAAGAGCGAATGCAGCTGTTAAATATCTTAACGAACATCCCGACGCTGTTGCAATCGCCGCAGGCGGTCAGGGTCCTGATGAAAACTTAAGCGAGGGTCAGTGCATTTATAATCTTATGACCGAAAAAGGAATAGACGGCAGCAGAATTATTATTGAGGATAAATCAACAAGCACGGATGAAAATATTGCAAACTCCAAAAGGATAATTGATGAAAAAGGTCTGAGCCGTGACGTTGCAATCGCAACCAACGAATACCATGAATACAGAGCGTCAATGATTTGCAAAAAGAACGGGCTGAATGCATCGTCAATCCCTGCGCCAAGTTCACCCAAGGGAAAGCCAACCTTCTTCACAAGAGAGGTTTTCGGAGTATGGGCGCAATGGATAAAATAAGTTGCGAGTTCCGAGCGCCGAGTTCCGAGTTATTGGGTGCTGAGCAAGGCAATAATAAAACAGGTTGAGATTTCTCTCAACCTGTTTTTGTTTTAATTATTCTTCGATTTTGTTTATTGCATCAACGACTTCATCCATATTATCAATTAATGCCTGAGTGTCTGCGTCAGTTTCAGCAACGCCTGCTCTTCTTTCAATAAGAGCTTGAAGCATCTTCTTATGCTCATCATCCGTCATCGCATAATTCTTCATTGGAAGAACGGACAGAAGCATTCCTACTGCAACCGGAATAGAAATCAAAAAGAACATCGCAGCTGCGTACTTTCCGCCGTCAAGCTGATAGAAGTGTTCACCCTGAGAAAGACGATAGTTAATATTATCAAGGTTTTCACCCGAGAATTTAACAATAGTGTAAACTAAACCTTGAATCAGCGCAGCAATACCGCCTGAGAGTTTTGTTAAGAAGCTCTGGCCTGAGAAGAAAACGCCGTCGGGACGATAGCCGTTATGGAATTCCTCATAGTCAACGCAGTCAGCAATCATAATTGACTGCATAACATTGATTCCGCCCATTGATGCGGAAGCAAAACCAATACAGATTGCCGAAAGAATAACCCAGCCCCAAGTAAGAAGATTGCCCTTTGAAAGAAGATATCCAACAAAGATAAGTGCATAGGGAACGGCACCTGCTACCGTGTAGAAATTATAAATCTTTTTATTTTCAAACTTTTTAACAAGATTAGGAGTTATCGCCATTGCAACAAACTGGGGAACAAACACTGAAATTCCGATAATGGCAATCTTAACTATTCTCATTCCATTGTCATACTTGAACGCATTTTCCATTAAGTTGAAATCTGTGTAATAGTAAAGAACAAGAGGCATTGCAAGAATCATAAGAAGCTGAAGAGGGCTTCTTAAAACTCCTGAGATAAGAAGCTGTCTGAAAGGAAGGCATTTCCACATAATCTTAAAGTTTTCGATAATGCCTCTCTTATCTTCTGTGTCTCCTGCAACTCGTTCTCTTGTTCCAAGACCTGCAACCTCAAAAAGAATTGTTGCAACAACAGTTACAATAACAACCGTGAAAATCCATGCAGCCTTTTTGGTATCATTATTTGCCATCTGCTGAGTATAACCATCAACGCCTACCATTGCATTATACTTGCCTGCAAACATTCCCGTGAATGCGTCGGGAATGAAAGAAATAACTGTTCCGATACCTGCAATACCTGCAGAAACACGGGCAAGGCCTAAAATCTTAGCTCTGTCATTTTGGTCCTCTGTCATAAGAGAAGTTATTCCCCAAAGAGGAATATCGCAAACGGTGAAAAGCATTCCCCAAGCTATGTAGGAAACTGCTGCCCAAGTAACAATAAGCACCTTGCTTGCACCCGGATGGGTATAAATTCCATTGATGAAACAAAGGATTGTCATCAAACCGATAATTCCGGGGAAGATAATAAGATAGGGTCTGCATTTACCCCATTTTGTGTGAGTTCTGTCAACAATTGTTCCCATCATCGGGTCGTTGATAGCATCCCAGATTCTTGCTACAAAAAGAATAACACTGACAGCAAATGCCGGTATATAAAGAACCGAGCCAAGATATATGCTGACAAGTCCTGCTGCAATAACCTGATAAATAAGATTCTGTCCGAACATACCTGTTAAGTAACCGAACAGTTCTTTTTTGGTATAGGTATTGTTTTTAGTTTCTCCCATACTCATTCTCCTTTTCTGTTTTTATCGTTAATATTTTAACAGAAAAGAGGAAAGAATACAACATTTTTTTATGCATATTATATAAAAAATATATAAACTAAACTATTAAGTTAATCAAAACGCATAGAAAGAAACCAACAGCAAGTGGCGTTAAAACCGAGAGCAAAGTCCATTTTTTGCTTCTTGTTTCCCTGTAAATTGTCAAAAGAGTTGTTGAACACGGAAAATGAAAAAGGGCAAAAACGCAGGTGCAAAGAGCGGTTTTAAGAGTCCAGCCGTTGTCGATTAAAATCTGACGAAGCGAATCAAGCGAAGAATAATCGCCGAGGGTTGAGGTTGAAAGATAAGCCATCAGTGCAATAGGGATAACAATTTCATTTGCAGGAAATCCGAGAATGAAGGCAAGAAGTATAACGCCGTCCAATCCCATAAGGTTTCCGACCGGCTGAAGCGCATTTGCCATATATGAAAGCAAGCTTATGTTTGCTATTTTTATGTTTGCAAAAAACCATATCAAAAGCCCTGCAGGCGCGGCAACACAGATTGCACGAAGCAAAACAAACAAAACCTTTTCCTTAACGCTGTTAACTATTGTTTTGAAAAACTGCGGTTTCCTGTAAGGAGGCATTTCCATAACAAACGAAGAGCTCATTCCTTTTAAAACCGTAGCTGAAAGTATTTTTGAAGAGAGCATCGTCATCGCAAGCGACAGACAAAGGAAGGATAGCAGGATAATTGCCGAAACAGCCGAGTTTTTTGCAAAAAACATTGTTATAACAGCAATTAACATCGGAAATCGCCCGTTGCAGGGAGTTAACGAATTGGTTATTATCGCAATCAGCCTTTCACGGGGCGAATCAATTATTCTTGCTCCCGTCACGCCAACGGCATTACATCCAAGCCCCATGCAGGTGCATAGCGCCTGCTTTCCGCAGGCACCGCATTTTTCAAAGCAAAAATCAAGATTAAAGGCAATTCTCGGAAGCAAGCCGAAATCCTCAAGCAAGGCAAAGGCAGGAAAGAATATCGCCATCGGCGGCAGCATAACCGAAACGACCCAGAAAAGAACTCGCAACAGTCCGTAAACAAAAAGACTTATAATTGTTTTTGAAACGCCGATTGATGTTAAAAACTCGGCAATTCTTATTTCAAGGCTGTCAAAAAGCTCTTTGAGCAGCATTGAAGGATAGTTTGAAAAGCTTATTGTTACATAAAGAATAATTCCGAATATCAAAAGCATTGCCGGAAAAGAGGTAAATTTTGAAAGCATTATCTTGTCAAGAAAGCTTGTTTTCTGCTCCTTGCTTTCCAAAACAACCTCATTTGCTATTTCTTTTGCAAGAAGATAGCCCCTGTCGTTTTCAGCAAGTTCAATCAGCGCTTTCGGCTTATTTGCGTTTGTTGAAATCAGATGCACCTGCTCAAGCAGATTGTTAATTCCCTTTCCCGAACGAGCCGTTGCCTTAACGACGGGAACGCCGAGCAGTGAAGAAAGTTTATCCTCATCAACGAAAATCCCCTTCTTTTTTGCCTCATCACATAGATTTAAAACAACAACCACCCTGTTTGTCAGTTTGAGAATCTGAAAAACAAGAATTAACGAACGTTCAAGAACCGTTGAATCAATAACGCAAACCGTGCAGTCGAGCTTATTTGATTTAAGAAAATCGCGAGCTATTTCCTCTTCCTTCGACGCACTGCTGAGAGAATATGTACCCGGAAGGTCAACAACAGTGTAATCATTGAATTTATAGTAAAAATGCGACTGAGTTGTTTCAACGGTTTTGCCAATCCAATTGCCGGTATGCTGATGCATTCCCGTAAGCTCATTGAAAACCGTGCTTTTTCCAACATTCGGATTTCCCGCAAGGGCAATTAATCTTTCGCTCAAAAAACCACCTCGATTTTCTTTGCGTCCTTTTTTCTCAAAGCAATATTACTTCCCTTAACATTAAAAAGAATGGGGGACTGAAATGTTGCCCGCTTAACGCAGATAACCTTTTCACCCACACAAAACCCCATATCGCAAAGCCTTGTTCCGAAAGGCGTTTTTTCATTAATATATCTAATCCTTGCGCTTTGATTATCTCTTAAATCGCTGAGAAACATAAAAACCACCTCAGCACATTCTATGCCGAGGCGGTTTTTCTGTTAAAACTTCGCAGCGTATACATAGGGGTCAGGCCCCTTTTTAGTCAATTTTGATGTATTCAGTTGAGCTTGAGAATTTTTCTTATTGGTTTTATATGAACTATTCCATAGCCTGCTGCAGAGCCGACAGTGTTTAAAATAACATCGTCGATATCAGCCGAGCCGCGCATAGTTACAAACTGAATTGCCTCGCAGATAATAACAACAGCACCAACAAAAAGCATCACTTTCCACAGCCTGTTAAACATGTTTTCAAACAGCACAGGCAGAGCCATACCCATTGGAAAAAACAAAACGAGATTTACGCCGATATTCATAACAACTGTTTTGGTGTTGATTTCATTTTTTGCAAGCATTTCAAAAAATTTAATTTCGGTTTTAAACGGAACAAGGTTTAAAAACATATCTAAATGCTCTTTTGAAAAGGGTTTTGCTCCGATAAGAAACAGTCCGACCCGATATGATAAAAACAAAACATAAATCAATGCCGGAATATACACCGCAAAAAGAATTGAAACAAATATTTTTATACTCTTTTTGTTCATCGCCTCACCCCGTTATAAAAAATCTGTAAATCAAATATGAAAGTAACATTAAAATTATAATATTTCGCTGAATTCTTGCTGATTTCTGGTTTTCGATTATTCTGTTCAGTCGTTTTTCAAGTTCGTAGAAATCATTGTTCATATATTTATTTCCTTCCTATAACGAAACAAGTCCTGCTACTTCATAAAGAAAATATATTACTGCAAGAATCACAAAAGCAATCAGAACACAGACGGTAATGATTGTTCCGGCTTTGCTGCCGTTTGCAACGAGGCGGGCATTTGGATTAAAATTATTTGTTTTCTTGTATTCTTCGGGGTGCTTTCTTCGGTTGTATTTTGAATATGTTATAGCGAATACAACAAGAAAAGCCACGGCAAACACCAAGAAAAAATACACCTCAAAAAACGCCGCAACTGCAATGCAGGCAATTGCAAGTATCAGTGAAATAACAATTGTAAATATCACTAAGTCCACCTCCTGAATCACGCAACTTCGTTGCTACACCTCATCCGTCACTTCGTGCCACCTTCTCCTCAAGGAGAAGGCTTATTCTATTGACTGAGCAATTTTTATTCCTGTTTCAAAATCAACATTGTAAATTGTGATACTGTAAATAGTGTTTTTATCCCTGTAATAAAGCTGGCAATCATCAAAGTTTTCAAGAACAAGAATATCCACTCCGTTTGATTCAACTATCCTTCCGTTGGAAACGCCCATAAAGCCCTGAGTCTGAACTCCGTTTTCCTCGGGTGGCTGAGCATATTGCTCAATGCTTAGAAATCCGCTGTATTCTGAGGTTTTAAACTCCATAAAAGCATCCTTCACAAATAAAGGAACCTCATCTGTGCCATTTGATTCATCTTTTAGAATTATATCGTAATTGCCAAAGAAAGCGGGCATTGTTACAGGAAATATGCCTATCTTTTTCATTTCTTTTGAAAAAACGGATTTATCAAGCGCATAACCCTTTGCCTGCGTATGTTCAAGGTCTTCAAGGAAATTATTTATTTGTGCTTCTCTTTCGCCTTTGAACTGCAGAATAATGGACGGAATATCGGTGTTATTAACAACAGCATATCCGTAAAGAGCGGAAAATGAGAGAGCAAGAATAATTGCCGCAATAAGAAGGGCTTTCAAAACGGATTTTCTTCTTTTCTGCTTCGGTGCTTTAAGTGCCGCTTCAATTAATTCTTCATCTATTTCGGTTATTGCATTATATAGTCTGAGTGCTTTTTCATTCATAATGCGATGCCCTCTTTTTCAAAATAATCTTTCAGTTTAAGTCGTAGCCTGTATAATCTTTGGGTTATTGCGTGCGCCGAAATTTTCTGCAGCTTTGCAAGCTCTTCAGCAGACTCGCCGTACCAATAGCGGCGAATAAAAAGGTATCTGTCATCCGCCTCAAGTGTTTTTAGCCAGCAGCTTATCGCATTTGATATTTCCCTGTCCTCAATCTCTTTTTCAAAGGTGGTTTGAGAGGGTACGCAGTCCGTTAGCTCATCAAGCATAAGCTCCACTGAGTTAAATCTCTTCTTAGCGTGCAGTTTAGTGTATATATTAAGCGCTGTGTTGCGAACTATTTTTCCAAGCCACGCCATAAATTTAACGGGTTTTTGGGGCGGAATCAAATTCCAAGCTTTAAAATATGTGTCGTTAACGCATTCCTCGGAATCCTCGGAATCAGATAGAATATTGAACGCAAGCTTTCTGCAAAATGCACCGTATTTTTTATCGGTTTCCTTTATTGCATTTTCATTTCGATTGAAAAATAACGCAATTATTTCACTGTCCTCCATAATTACTCCCCGTTTTCTAAAATCGATTTCATTATTATAGTTTAACTTTATAACTAAATGTCACAAAAAGAATTAACTTTTTAAAAATAAAACACCTTGATGCGAATTGCACCAAGATGTTTTTTCATTGAATTATAAAACTTCCTTTTCAACCCAATCGGTTATATCCTTCATAACCTGTTCTTTATCGGTTTCATTGAGAACCTCATGGCGGTCATTCGGATAGAGCTTTAATGTAACCTTTTTATGGTCGCTTGCAAGAAGCTTCTGATAAATATCTCTTATACCCTTTGAATATTCGCCAACGGGGTCCATCTCGCCGCTTACAAGGTAAATCGGAAGGTCTGTTTTTATGCTGCTGTACCATTCATCGCTGTTTGCGGCAATATTGAGCTTAACAAGGTCGTTCATACCCTGAGCTGAGAAAAGAAAACCGCAGTATTCATCTGCAATATATTTGTCAACGATTTCGGTATCCTTTGTCAGCCAGTCAAACGCAGTTCTTTTTTCTGTTTTGCTGCCATATGAACCGAAGGTCATTTTATCAAGAGTTTTGCTCTTGTGCTTCGTTCCCTTGATTTTAGCAACGAGCGCGGAAAGTTTGTCGCCAACGCCTGCAATCGGATTTGCGCCGCCGGTTCCCATATATATTGCGCCTGCAAAATCAAGGTCATTGTTCCACGCAGTAAAGCAACGAACAATGAAAGAGCCCATCGAATGTCCCATAACGATAATCTTTTTATTGGGATATTCGTTTCTTGCCTTTTCAAAGGTTGTTTTAAAATCTTCAACCAAGCCTTTATATCCGTCTTTATCGCCGAAATAGCCTGTTTCATCGAAATCAACGTTTGATTTTCCGTGGTTTGCCATATCGTGCATATAAACAGCAAATCCGTTTGAAACAAGGTATTCAATGAACCCCCTGTATCTTTCCTGATGCTCAGCCATTCCGTGGTGAATTGCAAAAACAGCTTTAACATCTCCGTCGGGTTTATATGAATTGCCGACTATTTCGCAAACCCCCGTTGCAGAGGGAAAACGGTATTCTTCAATTTTCATAATTTTACTCCTAATTATTAATCCGTGCGCTGCACCCATTAACTCGGTGCTCGGCACTCGGAACTCGGAACTTATTCTGCGTCAGCAGGAATATCAGCTGTACAGTGGGGGCACTTTGTTGCATCAATAGCAATTTCGCTCTTGCAGAAGGGGCAAACCTTTGTTGTCGGAGCTTCTTCAACCTCTTCTTTTTTAGCTGCAAGCTCTTTTGCCTTGTTTGCGCTCTTAACAATTAAGAAGATAACAAACGCAATGATGATGAAGTTGATGATTGCGGAAATGAATGCGCCGAGATTGATTTTTGTTGCCTCGTTGCCCTTGATAATTTCAAAAGCGAAGCCGATATCGGTTCCGCCGATGCAGGCAATAAGAGGATTGATGATGTTATCAATAAGTGCATTAACGATTGCGCTGAACGCACCGCCGATGATAACGCCGACAGCAAGGTCAATAACGCTGCCCTTGTTGATAAACTCTTTAAATTCTTTGAAAAACTTTTTCATATTTATTCTCCTTCATTTTTAAAATTTTCCAACATATTAATAATATCACATTATCCCGCTAAAATCAAATGCCGGAATAAAGTTTTCGCTCGCAGAGGATAATTCCTGAATAAAAAGCTTATCCAGACCGCTCTCAAGAGCATAATTTACGACCTTGTTGTATTCCCTTTTTGTTATTTTTCTGTTGATTTCCCTGAAGTTTTCAAGTTCTCCGCAGGGAACATACTGAGCCATAAGAGATAAATATGTATCCTTAAAATTCTCTTTTATATAATCAATTATTTCAAGCGAGGAATTTGTGTTTGAAGGAAGAACAAGGTGGCGGATTATAACGCCCCTTTGCATTATTCCCCTTTCATCAAAAGCATCGTTTCTCTGCTGATTTCGCATTTCATTAATTGCCGCCTTTGCAATTTCGGGATAGTTTTCGGCAGCGCTGTATTTTTTTGCTTTTTCAGACCTTATGTACTTAAAATCGGGAAGATAAATATCAATAAGTCCATCGAGCATTTTAAGCGTTTGGGCGCTTTCATATCCCGAAGAATTATAGATAACGGGCAGCCTTCCTCCCCATTTTTCAAGAACGGGAATAAGCTGCCTTACATAGTGGGTGGGATTAACAAGATTAATGTTGTTCGCGCCCTGCTCTTCAAGTGATTTAAAAATATCGAGCAGCTTTTCATTGGATATTTCAATACCCTTGTTCTCACTGCTTATCTCATAATTCTGGCAGTATACGCATTTTAAATTGCAGCCGCTGAAAAAAACGGCTCCGCTTCCGTTTTCGCCGCTGATGCAGGGTTCCTCCCAAAAATGCAAGCCCGCCCTCGCAAGGCGAAATTTATTCGGGCTTTGGCAGAAGCCTGTTTTTTCATCCCTGTTAATATTGCATTTTCTTGGACAATCATTACAATTCATATCAGTTCTTTATATATATCGCTCTTCTTAAAAGGTGTTGTTGAAGAAATCTCTTTTGCCGCAGCATTGATGCTCATTCCGTTTTCAACAAGCTTTTCAGCCATTTTAACGGCATCCTCAAGGGTTAAGTTGTTTTCTTCCTTCTTTTTACCCTCAATAATAACAACAAATTCTCCCTTCGGCTTTTCTTCTGCGTATTTCTTTATTGCATCTTCAAGATTGGTTCTTATAACCTCTTCGTGAATTTTGGTTATCTCTCGAACAAGTGCAATGCTTCTGTTACCGAAAGCCTTATAAAAATCCTCAAGCGTTGCAAGCAGCTTGTGGGGCGCCTCATAGAAAACCATAGTTCTCTCTTCATTGACAAGACTTTCAAGATGCTCTCTTCTTGATTTTTTGCTTACTGAAAGAAAGCCCTCAAATGTAAATCTCCCCGTGCTCATTCCCGATATTGCGAGCGCTGTTGCAAACGCAGTAGGTCCCGGTACCGCTTCAACCTTTATCCCTCTTTCGTGGCAGAGGTAAACAAGGTCTTCGCCCGGGTCCGATATTGCAGGCATTCCGGCATCAGTAACTATCGCACAGCTTTCGCCGTTCATAATTCGGCTGACGATAATCTCGCCACGCTCTCTTTTGTTGTGTTCAAAATAGCTTATCATTTCTTTTTTAATATCAAAATGATTAAGCAGCTTAAGGGTTACCCTTGTATCCTCGGCAGCAATAAAATCAACTCGTCGGAGGGTTTCAACCGCTCTCGGAGACAAATCGCCGAGATTGCCTATCGGCGTTCCGACAACATATAATTTTCCACTCATATAATCACCATAAAATCGGGTGTGGGCAGAGCCCACCCTCAATTTTTAATTTTTCATTTTTAATTTTAAATTGAAGATAAAGTCACCTGACTTTATCTTCATACCCATCCGCATACGAGCCGTATATTCCAATCATTTCTTCAGTGAATTTCGATTCACTGTTTTTTATATAAAGAGGCGTTTCAACTCTTAAAAACGGCTTTGCTCCCTTTTTTCCTTCAACAAGGAATAAAAACGGCTCTTCGCCCTCTTTATCAAAAACAAATCTGAGCCGCTTTGGTTCAAGCTTATACTGCCTCATAATGCTGAGTGCGTCAACAAGCCTTTCGGGTCGGTGGCACATACAGAATCTTCCGCCGAAGGTTAAAAGATAATTAGCCGCTTTAACTGCATCCTCGATGTTGCAGCAAACCTCGTGCCTTGCAACTCTTGCGCTTTCACTCAGCGATTCAATCCCTGTGTTTATCGGCTTGTAGGGAGGATTCATAGTAACGAGAGTAAATCCCTCAGCCTTAAATTCTTCGTTTATTTTTCTCAAATCGCACAGATGGGGAAAAAGTCTTTCCTCAAAGGCATTTTCTTTTATTGAACAGTTAATCTGCTCTATCGCATTTTGCTGAATATCAAGGCAGTGAACGGGGCTTTGTTTTTCATCTCTGAGCCATAAAAACGGAATTATTCCGCATCCGCTTCCCATATCAAGCGCCCTGTCTTTTCTCTTAGGCGAGGCAAACGAGGCAAGAATAACTGCGTCCGTTCCAAAGGTGTGGTCAGCCGATACTGCGATTTTAACATCATCTGAAAGTCTTTCAAAATTATACATCAAACCATACCGCCGTTTATATTAAGGATTTCACCCGTTATATATTCGCTCTCAGCAAGGAAAAGGATTGCCCTTGCAACCTCTTTTGGCGTTCCGAGTCTGCCGAGCGGAACCTCGTTTTTGAGTTCCTCTTTATCAAAACAGTCATTCATTCTTGTGTCGATTATACCCGGAGCAACACAGTTAACGCGTATTCCCGATGGGGCAAGTTCTTTTGAGAGAGCCTTTGTAAGTCCGATAACCCCTGCCTTTGTCATTGAATAAAGAGTTTCGCACGACGCGCCCTCAACGCCCCAGATAGAGGAAACGTTAACTATCGCCCCGCTATGTCTTTTGAGCATATTAAGCGCAGCATATTTTGAGCAGAAATAAACAGCCTTTTCATTGACTGAGGTGATTCTCTCATAATCCTCTTCGCTTACGTCATTAATCATTTTTATTAGTGAAACGCCTGCGTTGTTAACAAGAACATCAACATAGCCGATTTCATCAAAAAGAGCCTTTATCTCTTCAACCTTTTCAAGATTGCATTTAACCGCCTTAACGCCCTCGGTTTCAGGTGCGGTTTTGTTATATGTTATAACAACATCGTATCCGCTTTCTTTGAATAACTCTGCGCAGACTTTTCCGATTCCTGTTGCACCGCCTGTTATCAAAACTTTTTTCATATTTAAATCTCCAACTTATTTTCCTTGCTCTCCAAATTTATATAAATAATATCATTAATTATTGAATTTTTCAATTGCATAGTATATAATTATTAAAAATTATTGAGGGAGAGGCCATGGAAAGAGAATTTTATACCATTTCGGTTTATGTTGATAAGGATGAAAACCTTGTCGGAATACCCTGCGGAGAGAGTGAAAAATACGGCATTGCCGATATTGATACGGTTTTAACTCTTAAAGCACCGTATACGGATAAGGCAGTTGAAACCTTTGTTGAAAAGGTTATAAATGAATGCTATAAGAAAAAACACAACGATAATTCCCCTGTTTCAACAATTGAAAGATACACAAAGAAGAGCGGATTTGTTAATGCAACGGCTGATTTTGAGCTTATTTCGATTGTTAAAACACAAACCAATTATTCGCTTATGCCGACCTTCAACGATTATGAGAAGGGTCCGCTTGCAATTGACGACGACGAGCATATTCTTCCTCTTAATTATAACGAAGGCGATTTGGCAGAGGTTATAAGAGGTTTTATTGAAATATACCTCAAAGCGAATATGTTTTATAAGGAAAAAAGAGAGCTCGAAAAAGAAAAGAAAGCGAATGCATAGTGCAAAATTCAAAATGCAAAATTGCAGGGCGCTTCGCACGGCAATAATATATCAGGAGAACCCTTATGCATCTATTAAAAATTAACAAAGAACACTATCTCGGTCAGGCAGACCCATACATATTAAAAAGCGGCGGAAAGTATTATATCTACACAACCGGTCACGACGGAATTTATGCCTATCATTCAGATAAGCTTCTTGAGGGCTGGGAATTTGCCGGAAGGGTTATGACGGCTCCGGGAATGAAGGATTTCTGGGCGCCAAGCGTTATCGAGCTTGACGGTACATTTTATATGTATAATTCCTTTGAATACTACGGCGATACGCCCGATAAGGGCGGTCACCGTCAGACAATGTTTGTTTCAACCTCAAAAAGTCCGCTTGGTCCTTTTGAAAATGCAAAACAGCTTCTTCACCCATTTTCAATTGATTCCCATATCGTTAAAAACGAGGCTGGCTTATTCCTTTTCTATTCCTCAAACCGTTTTGAAGGCGAAAGAATAGGCACCTGCATTTATGTTGATAAAATGCTCGACCCGTTTACCCCTGCAGGAAACCCTGTTTTAGTCGTTGAGCCAACTCTCGACGAGGATATATACAGGGAAAACAGATATAAAGAGGGTCAGCACTGGCACACAATTGAGGGTGCATACTATTTCAAAGAGGGCGACTGGCAATACGTTATGTATTCGGGTAACTGTTTTGAAAAGCCAACATATTATATCGGATATGCAAGAGCAAAAACCGATGAAAGTGATTTAACAAAAATCAATTTTGAAAAATACCCCGATGATAAAACCTATTACCCCGTTCTTAAGGCAAACGATTTTGAAGAAGGAACAGGGCATCATTCGCTGATTAAAGAAGACGGTCAGTGGTATGCAGTTTATCACGCAAGGGATTATGAAGACGGTCTCGGCGCAAACGCCTTTGACGCAAGAAATGCAAGAATCTGCAAATTAAATGTTAACGACGGCGTTATAACAGCTGAGAGATATAAGGACCATATTTAAGTTGCGCGTTTCGCGTTTCGCGTTGCAAGTTATCGG
>JAFUZY010000052.1 GCA_017476375.1 Eubacterium sp. | reverse complement strand
AGGCACACTATTTGTCCTCGACACCCGTGTGAAGCTCACTAATGTGAACAGGGAATTCACCAACCTGCAAGCTGCTTACTTGCATACCACGGGAGTTTCACCCACCAAGGTTCGCTGTTACTTGATCGCACATAGTACGGATAATTCGTCGCGGCTGTCATCGCCTACGCAGATTGCAATCCTACTCTCTATATAACCTATCTCGCTCCTTACTCCTCACAAGAAGTCTATCTTGGCGTGGTTATAGTCAGGGCTTGTGCTTTCGCACACCGCTTTGAATCAGTTGATGAACTGGTATTCAGTTTTCGTATCTACCATATTAGCAGATACAATTTCATTTGTCAAGAGAAAATTAGAATATTTGTTCGTATAAATTTTGAACGGTTTTAGGTAGCGTTGAAATGACAATTGCGTCGTCATTTTTAATAAATATAAATTCTTTAAACAGAGCTAACTTAAAGGGTTGAAAAAGTTTTTGACAAAACACATCGTTTTTTCCAAATCCTTGATTACAGCCACTGCGCACAGTTCAATAAGGTTTGCAAATTCATCGTCTGCTGCAGTAAATTATACTTGCATACTGTTCAAGTTCTTCAGTGTTCTGCCATCTAAATTCAATGACGATATTACCATTTTCATGAATCATCAGTCCTTGCTTGTTTTTGTAAGTAAATCAGTTGTTTGTTTTGAAAGCTCAAAGCCCTTCAGACTGAAGCTGTTGCCGAACTGCTTGCGGATTTTAACTGCGTAGCGCTTTTCTGGATTGGCGATTTTTTCCGACTGATATGTAAGCGCTTTTTCATAATACTCAGGTAATGAGCCTTTGAAATAGTTTTTTATTTTATCAATAATCGCTGCCGCTTCATCGGCGAACCCGTCATTATCATATAGAGAAGCGCAATACATCTTTTTCACTGCTTCGGTCTGCATTTCATTTGTAAATTCAAAATCCTGCTGATTAGAAAGATAAAGTAACAGGAGATGAATAAAGGCAATATCCTCCTCAAAAATACCCGCTTCAGACAGCGGATTGAGGTCAAGCATACGCAGTTCAATATGATTAACGCCGGTTTCACCAAGGGTTACAAGACTGTTTACGCTGCTTGATTTTAGACGCACAGGGTAATATAGTTCTGACGGGACAATAATATCTCCGTTTTCAACATAGTGTTCAATGCTTTTGATATATGAACTCAGATTGTTATAATCGATTACGGGAATAAAATGATTATTGTATCCGATTTCGCTGCACCTTGCAGAGGCGTATCTGTTAAGGTGTTTATCTTTTTCGTTAACAAAAAACGATTCGTCGAAGAGCGGGCTTGCTGCTGTCAGGAACACTATGAGCCAGCTGTATCTGACAACCCATTTTGCAAGGTGCAGATACAGAGAATTTACAAATGTAAAATAATCCTTTTCTCCGCTGTTTTTGAACAGTTCATTAAACAGGTTTTCACCGAATGAAAAGTTATAATGAATTCCCGAATAAAGCATTTTTCTTTTTCCGTACTTGGTTGCAAGATAGCGGCGGTATTTTTCTTTGTAGGAAAGACTGCCCGTAAAATGTGCAACGGGAATTTCGTCGTCGTTTTCAAAATACGGCGGATTTGAAAACAGCCATAGGTATTCGCCCTGTCTGCTCAGTTCTTTTATTACGTACTGATGCAGTTTTTTTATTTCGAGGTAGGCATCATGAGGGCTGCCTGCAGGATTTGTGATAATCTCAACCTGATTTTCGCAAAAATCACGGTCAATATTGGGATTGCCTAAAAACGGATGCCTTGTTTGTGCAAGGCGTCCGCTTTTATCAATTCGCAGGCTTTCCTTTTCAAGTCCTATTTTGCAATCGAAAAGATGGTTCATAATTTTGCATATTCCTTTATGTAATATTCAATGGGAACGCCGCTGCAAACCCCGTCAGCTAATTGCTTTGCCGGGGAGAATAAATGGTTCGTTCTGTGATAAAGCGGCACAAGGAAATGCTCCTCGTTATACCCTCTGTCCTTAAGCCCGTTTGCAGCTAAATCAAGAATCTGATATATCAATGTTTTTAGCTTTTCCTCATCAATAAAATCAGGAAATACTCCTCGGTTGAACTGCTCGCGCAGTTCTTCGGAATTCAGACCTTTGATAAAAATAACGTTGTCGTTGTCAAGTATCTGTTTCAGTTCGTCAACCTTATTCACCAGCCCCGCATGAAAAGCAGGGGAAGTCATAATTTCGCTAACAGGCTGTGTACATACGGAACGAAATTCAACCGTTCCCCTGAAAGTCAAATCCTCAAACTTAAATGAACGCAGATACTCTAAATCCTCTATATTCGGTTTAAACGTAATGCTTTCGTATTCACAGCCGTTCCAGAATTCACCCGTTATGCTTTCGCTTTCAAAATATTTATCAAGCGGCGTTGGGGTAAAGTTAATATATTTGCCGTCACGCATAATGCAGTAAAGACTCATACCTTCAATGTATGATATTATGCTTTCGGTGTCCGTCAGTTCAAGGTCGTAACCGTCAACGTTTCTCGGATTCAGACCGTGAAGGCTCTTTTTCCACAGAAAATCACGGGAACAAAGCATACCGTCAAGCGGAGAGTTGGCAAAAATGATGCTTTTTATCGCTTCAAGCTTGTTGAATGTATTAATAACGTTGGGAATGTTTTTCTCCTCAACGTCAAGCTGAACCTGATTTGCAGCGGAAAAAAGACCGAATTCGGGATATTGATGAAAGCCTTCGCTGTATTTTTTATAACTGCTGAGATGATGAAAGAGCATACGGTAACGCTCGTTCGGAATCGGAGTATTGTTGTTATACTCCCTGTAAGGATTAATCCCCATTCCCGTTAAAGTGTGATTATACGGAGTAAGAAAGCCCTGAATAAACGCATAGTATTCCTTAAAACGAGTATAAATTTCATTTAAATCGCTTATTTTTCCAAACGACAGTTCAAGCGTATTATATGAGCAGTCAAAGGAAAGGTCATCGCCATTTTCACTTTTCAGCGCAGAGTAAATATTACCCTCATCGTCAAGCATAGTTTTATCAAAATCAAAGTGTTCAACAAAGGCTTCTGCCAGGGAATGAATAACCTCAAAGTCAACCGCTTTTTTGTTAAGGTTAACGATAGGCAGTTCAAATTCCGCGCCAACAAAATCATTTGGCTTGCGCTGCGTTGGAACGATATATTTTTGATATATTGCTTTTCTGATTTCGTTTCTGTCCATAATTACAAGTTAAATTCCATATTACCGATAAGGTTGATGGATTCAATATATTCGTTGTTGTGATTGTGTCCTTTATAAATCAGCTCGCCATCCTTATAAGCAAGCGGAGTGCAAAGCGGCAGCGCATCCCAACCTGTATCATCATATGTTACCGTTGCAAACGTGGCAGCGCCGCTTTCCTGCTTAACAAACAGCGTGTCCTTCATATTTGTATGTACATAGTATTGCTCGCCGTCAAAAAGAATAAGATTTACCTTATTCCTTTTTGTGATGACGGCAACTGCATTATCAATTACCGCAAATCTTTGCTCTGCCGTAAGCGGTTTACCTTGCTCGGCAGTAACCTCGTTGATTTTGTCAATAAAGTACATCAGGATTCGCTCGCTGTCTGTGTTGCCGTTTTGCAACTCGCTATATTTGAGCAGCGTCATACCGCTGAAAATCGTACCGTTATGCGCCAGCACCCATTTTCTGCCGCTGTTATCCGTTCTTACAAATGGGTGGCAGTTTACAGTGTCAAGCGTTCCCACCGTAGCAAGCCTGATGTGTCCGATAAGATTATTCTGCGGCGGTAAATTTCGGATGATATTTTTAACAATATTGCTTTTTGATGCGCATACGGGCTCCGTAATGATATTCAGTTTTTTGTTGTGATAGGTTGCAAGCCCCCAGCCGTGAGGATGCCGGATACTGTGGGAGTAAAACTCCTTCAGATACCCTCTTAAATCCTGTTCATGGGCGGAGGTAAAACCGAATAATTCGCACATATCTAACCTCTAATTAAACATTCCCGTTGAAAGATATCGTTCTCCCGTATCAGGAAGTAATACTACAATATTTTTATTTTTATTCTCTTTGCGCTTTGCAACTTTCAGTGCTGCCCAGAGCGCAGCGCCTGAAGAAATACCGACTAACGCTCCTTCAGCTTTCGCGAAGGTGTTACCTGTTTTCAGTGCATCTTCGTTTGCTACGGTAATGATTTCGTCAAAAACCTCTGTGTTGAGCGTATCGGGGATAAATCCCGCTCCGATACCCTGAATTTTATGCGGTCCTGCCTTCCCTTTTGAGATAACAGGTGAACTTGACGGTTCCACTCCGATTACTTTGATTTCAGGATTTTTTGATTTTAGATATTCGCCGACTCCGCTGATAGTTCCGCCCGTGCCGATGCCTGCAATAAAAATATCCACTGTACCGTCAGTATCCTCCCAAATTTCAGGACCTGTCGTGCTTCTGTGTGCCGCAGGGTTAGCGGTATTTGTAAACTGCGAGGGAATGAAACTGTTTTCTATGCTTGCGGCAAACTCGTTTGCCTTTGCGATAGCGCCGCGCATCCCTTCATTCGCGGGCGTTAATACAACCTCGGCACCGTAAGCCCTTAAAAGCGTACGCCTTTCAACACTCATCGACTCGGGCATGGTAAGTATTAATTTATACCCCCTTGATGCCGCAACACTTGCAAGACCGATTCCCGTGTTGCCGCTTGTCGGTTCAATAATCGTTGAGCCTGCAGTTAAGTTGCCCTTTTGCTCTGCGTCGTCAAGCATAGCTTTGGCTATTCTGTCTTTAACAGAGCCGGCAGGGTTGAAAAACTCAAGCTTTGCAAAAATTGTTGCAACCAATTCCTCGCTTTCGGCAAATCTTCCCAGCTCAAGAAGCGGGGTTTTGCCGATTAATTCCGAAATGCTTTTATAGGTGTTCATAATTTTTCCTCCGAAATATTGACAAATTACTTTTACAATGATATATTAATAAAAACATATTTAACCTATCGGATAAGTAGGTAATTGCTTTTCGGTTATATTATCACATTATTTAAACATTGTCAATATAAACCATATAAAGAGGTGCAAATATATGAAAATTACTGTCTCGGGAAAAAAGAAGGAACATTCGGAGGGCTTAACCGTTAAGCAGTTAATTGAGGCTGAAGATGTTGAAAATCCGCTTTATGTTACGGTTACGCTTAACGATGAATTTGTAAATTCAGAGGACTTTGATAAAACCGTGATTAATGACGGCGATAATATTGAATTCCTGTACTTTATGGGAGGCGGCTGCTAATGGCTTTTACAAACGAACAGTTGGAGCGCTATTCGCGTCATATTATATTGAAAGACATCGGGATAAAAGGTCAGAAAAAACTTCTTGATGCAAAAGTGCTGATAATCGGCGCGGGCGGTCTCGGTGCGCCTGCTGCGCTTTACCTTGCTGCCGCAGGCGTAGGAACAATTGGTATTGCCGATGCTGACGAGGTTGATTTATCCAATCTTCAGCGGCAGGTTATTCATTCAACAGCCGATATAGGAAAGCCGAAGGTTGAAAGCGCAAAGGAAAGCATGCTTGCGATTAATCCCGATATTAATGTAATTACTTATAACGAATATATTTATTCAAAGAACATCCTTGACATTATAATGGATTACGATTTCGTTCTTGACGGCACGGACAATTTTCCCGCAAAGTTTCTTATTAATGACGCATGCGTTAAGGCAAAAATTCCGTTTTGCCATGCGGGTATTATCCGTTTTGAAGGTCAGTTGATGACCTGGGTGCCAAACCAAAACGTACCCTGCTATCGTTGTGTTTTTAAGGAGCCGCCGCCAAAGGACGCAGTTCCAACCTGTAAGCAGGCGGGAGTTGTCGGCGCAATGGCAGGTATTATCGGATGTTTGGAAGCAATGGAGGCAATTAAATATATTACCGGTGCCGGAGAACTTTTAACCGGTCATATTTTAGTATATGATGCGCTGTCAAATGATTTCAGAAAACTGAAAATTCCGAGAGATAAGGACTGCCGTATCTGTTCTGATAATCCTACTATTACCGAACTGAAAGATTACGAACAAGAGGCTTGTGAATTAAAGAAATAATATGATTACATTAAAACTTGAAGATTATGAAAAAATAATCGCTTACGCTGAAGAACGGCTTCCGTCGGAGGCTTGCGGACTGATAGCGGGCTTTATTGACGAAAAGGGCGATAAGCACATTGAAAAGGTTTATCTTTTAACAAATATTGATAATTCAAACGAGCATTTTTCAATGGACCCGAAGGAACAGCTTGAGGCTGTTAAGGATATGAGAGCAAACGGAATTGTGCCGCTCGGCAACTGGCATTCTCATCCCGAAACGCCCTCACGTCCGAGTGAGGAAGACAAGCGACTGGCTTTCGACAGTACGGCAAGTTATATGATAGTATCGCTTGCCGACGGTACGCCCGTTCTTAATTCATTTCATATTGAAGGAACAAACAGCAATAAAGAGGATTTAGTTATCGTATGAACCAGTTTTCAAGAACACAGTTATTATTCGGTAAAGAGGCAATGAATAAAATTGCCTCTTGCCATATTGCGATATTCGGTATCGGCGGTGTCGGCGGTTATACAGCCGAAGCACTTGCACGTTCGGGCGTAGGAAAACTTACTCTTGTTGACGACGACAGGATTTGCCTTACAAATATAAACCGACAGATATTTGCAACCCGAAAAACAGTCGGTCAGTTCAAAACCGATGCGGCTGAGGAGCGTTTAAAGGACATCAATCCGAATATTGAAATTATCAAGCAAAAATGCTTTTATACACCGGATAATGCAGATGATTTTGACCTTTCACAGTATGACTATATTGTGGATGCGGTGGATACAGTCAGCGCAAAGCTTGCCCTTGCAGAAAACGCACAAAAGGCAGGCGTTCCGATTATCTCCTGTATGGGTGCAGGGAACAAGCTTGACCCTACACGCTTTGAAGTGGCGGATATTTATGAAACCTCGGTCTGTCCGCTTGCGAAGGTAATGCGCTATGAATGCAGAAAAAGAGGAATAAAAAAACTGAAATGCGTTTATTCAAAAGAACCTGCTATGAAACCGATTGAGGATGATGAGAATTCCTGTAAGCATCATTGTATCTGCCCGCCCGACACAAAAAGAACCTGCGAAATCCGCCGTCAGGTGCCGGGTAGCAACGCCTTTGTACCAAGCGTAGCGGGATTGATAATCGCAGGTGAGGTGCTGAAAGGTATTGTATCAGGGGATTAGTTATGGACGAGTTGACAAAAAAATATGAAAAACTTAAAGAATACCTTAGCAGTCTTGAAAGCGTTGCAGTTGCTTTTTCAGGCGGCGTAGATTCTACCTTTTTACTTAAAGTCGCCCATGATACGCTCGGAGACAATGCTGTTGCAGTAACGGCACGCTCATGTTCCTTTCCCGAAAGGGAACTTAAAGAGGCAATCTCCTTTTGTAAAAGTGAAGGCATCAGGCATTTTATTGTGGACTCCGAGGAATTGGAAATAGACGGCTTTTCCGACAATCCCCCTAATCGCTGCTATCTCTGCAAGCGTGAACTGTTTGAAAAAATACAGCAAATTGCTAACAGAGAGGGATTGAAAAATATTGTCGAGGGCTCTAATCTCGACGATAACGGCGATTACCGTCCGGGATTGCAGGCGGTTTCGGAGCTCGGGATTAAAAGTCCTTTAAGAGCAGTCGGACTGAACAAAGAGGAAATACGTTCGTTATCAAAAGAACTCGGTCTACCAACATGGAATAAGCAGTCGTTTGCCTGTCTTTCTTCCCGATTCGTTTACGGTGAAACGATAAGCAGAGAAAAGCTTTCAATGGTGGATAAATCCGAGCAGCTTTTACTTGATTTCGGCTTTCATCAGGTCAGAGTCAGAATACATAACAACGTAGCAAGAATAGAAATTGAACCTGCCGAATTTGAAAAACTAATTGAAAACCGTCTTGTGATTACCGAAAAGCTGAAGTCTTACGGTTTTCAGTATGTTACTCTTGACCTTCTCGGTTACAGAACCGGCAGTATGAACGAAACGTTAAATATCAGCAGAAGCTGAAAGAAAGAGTTTTAAGCTATGAAATACGACTTCGATACGGTTTATAACCGCAAAGACACAAATTCAGTTAAATATAAAATCCATCCCCGTTATCCCGGTATCAACGACCTGATTCCCATGTGGATAGCGGATATGGATTTCAAAACTGCGCCCGAAATCGTCAGCGCGCTTAAAGGCGCGGCGGATGAAGGCATTTTCGGTTATACGGAATTAGATGGTGAGTATTTTGATTTGCTGATTGAATGGAATAAAAAACGCTTTGACTTCAACGTTCAGCGCGAATGGATTGTTCCCTGTGAAGGCGTAATGTTTGCTATTGCGGCAACCATAAGGGCACTTTCCGATGTTGGCGACTCCGTTTTAATTCTGCAGCCGGTATATTATCCTTTTGCAAACGTTATTAACGATAATAACCGCCGTCTTGTCGTAAGCGAGTTGTTGTCAGACGAAAAAAGATATACGATTGATTATGAGGACGTTGAGCGAAAGATCATTGATAATAATGTAAAGCTTCTGCTTTTCTGCTCACCGCATAATCCCGTCTGCAGAGTGTGGGATAAAGAAGAAATCCTTCGCATAGCCGAAATATGCAAAAAGCACAGAGTTATCGTTATTTCCGACGAAATACACTCCGACCTGGTTTATAAAAGGCATTATCCTACAGCATCATTGTCGGATGAAATTGCCCAAAACACCGTGGCGGTAACCTCTGTAACGAAAACCTTTAATCTTGCAGGCATCAAAGGTGCAAACCTGATAATACCGAATATATCTATCCGCAATATAATAAAAAAGGAACTGAAAGCCGTATATTCGGGCGGTCTTGAAATTATGTCATCAACCGCAACAAAAGCGGCTTACCGTTACGGCGAACCGTGGCTTAGTGAACTGATTGAGTGTCTTAAAGATAATATTGATTTCGTTATCAATTCCTTTGAAAACACAAAAATATCCGTTATTCCTCCCGAGGGAACTTATTTGCTGTGGCTTGACTGCCGCGCTCTTAATATGTGCGAAAAAGAACTTGAAGAATTTTTCATCCGTGATTGCGGCGTATGGATGAACAGCGGATACATTTTCGGCAAAGGCGGCAATGGCTTTATGCGTATGAATATTGCCTGCCTGAGAAAAACGCTGGAAGAAGCAGTATTCAGAATCAAAAACAAACTTAAGGAGAAAAATGATGAATAAGAATCTTAAAAAAATCACGCTTACAGGTGTGTTCAGCGCGATGATTTTTGTATTGACAATGTTTGTAAAAGTAACGGTGCCTTCGGGATACGTTCATTTCGGAGATGCAATGATATATGTTTGCGCCGTACTTTTGGGTTCTCCGTGGGCAATGATTGCAGGTGCTCTCGGCGAAGGACTTGCTGATGTTGCAGGCGGATTTGCTATGTACGCTCCGGCAACCGTTATAATAAAAGTTATTATTGCCTTTCTGTTTTCGCTTTGCAAAAACGAGAACAAACTGCTTACGGTGAAATCGGGAATTATGACTCTTCCCGCTGCACTTGTAACCGTAGGCGGATATTTCGCAGCAGATATGATTATTGATAAGTCATACGCCTTTGTTGATATTCCCGGAAATATTATACAGGGTGTTGGCTCGGCAGTAATATTTATCGTTATTGCTGCTATGCTTGACAAAGCAAAAATCATTAAAAAAGTGGATTTATAATATGAGTACAAATTTAGATGTTCAGCGTTTTCTGAACAAATTAGATAAATGTTTTAACAGAAATGATATGCGCGGTGCGCGTGACTGTATTTCCTTTTGGGAAAATGAGGCAAGGCAAACCGGTGATGAAAGAGCTTTGCTGACAATACTAAATGAAGCAGTCGGCGTTTATCGCAGAACACAGAAAAAGGGCAAAGCGTTGAACGCAATGCAGGAAGCCATTGATTTGGTTGAGAAATTAGGATTGTCGGACACACTTTCCGGCAGTACGGTTTACATCAACGCCGCAACAACTCTTTCATTTTTAGGTGAAGAAGAAAAAAGTCTCGCCCTTTATGATAAAGCGGCACGATGTTATATTTCAAACGAAAAAACACAAACCTATGAATATGCAACGTTACTCAATAACAAAGCAGGTGCGCTTAATTCCCTGAAACGCTATGATGAGGCTGAGGCGTGTTGGAAAGAAGCGGTGGAAATCCTGAAAGCTGAAGGAAAGCACGACGGTGAAATTGCCATTTCTCTTATTATGCTTGCCCATCTGACTTATGACAGGGATGACACTGCCATTGACGCTACGGAAGCGCTCATTGACGAGGCTTGGGATTTTCTCAATTCAGAAAGACTGATAAAGGACGGCAACTATGCTTATGTTCTTCGCAAATGCGCGCCTTCGTTTGATTATTTTCAGCGCCCGATTGAAGCGCAGGCGTTAAGAGATGTTGCAAAAGAAATTTATGAGAGTAACCGACAATGACGAAAGAAGAAATATCAGTAAAAGAACTGAACAGTATCACGGATTATATAATTGTTGATATCCGCGACGAGATTGCCTTTGAATACGGCAGCATTGACGACGCTGTTAATATTCCGCAAAAAGACATAATGAACAGTCTCAGTTTACTGGACAAAAGTAAGTTAATTGTCGTTATGTGTAAAAGCGGAATTATCAGCGGTACGGTAGCAGAACAACTCAGAGAACTTGGCTATAATGCCGTTAATCTGAAAGAGGGATACTACGGTTATATGCTTCAGAATCTTGCTGAGGATTTCAACAGGGCAAAAGAAATTGAACGCAGCATCAATAAAAAGTTTCATAAAGAAATCTGGAGCCGCTTTACCGCCGCTATCAATGATTATGAGCTTTTGCAGGAGGGCGACAAGATCGCTGTTTGTATTTCGGGCGGTAAGGACAGTATGCTTATGGCAAAACTGTTTCAGGAGCTCAAGCGACACAATAAGTATCCTTTTGAGGTTGTCTATCTTGTGATGGACCCCGGTTACAGCCCTGAAAACAGAGAGATTATTGAGCGCAATGCCAAAATGCTTGGTATTCCGATAACAGTGTTTGAAACGAACATTTTTGAAAGCGTGTTGCATATTGAAAAATCGCCCTGCTATATTTGTGCAAGAATGAGAAGGGGTTATCTTTACAGCAAGGCAAAGGAGCTCGGCTGCAACAAAATTGCCCTCGGTCACCATTTTGACGATGTTATTGAAACAACGCTGATGGGTATGCTTTACGGCGGTCAGGTTCAGGCAATGCTGCCAAAGCTGCACAGCACGAACTTTGAGGGTATGGAATTAATAAGACCGATGTATCTTATTCAGGAAAAGGATATCAAGCACTGGCGTGATTATAACGGTTTGCACTTTTTGCAGTGCGCCTGTAAATTTACGGACACCTGCACCTCATGCAATCCCGATAATGCTTCCAAGCGGCAGGAAACGAAGCGCTTGATTGAAAGCCTTGAAAAAACAAATCCGCAGATAAAAAATAATATTTTCAGAAGCATTCACAACGTGAATTTAGATACGCTTATCGCCTATAAAACAGGCGGTGAAAAGCATACTTTTTTAGAAAAAATCTAAAAATTTCAAAATAGGTATTGACAAATATCTTTTTGGTGATATAATCATTACAAACAAAACCTATTAAACCGATAGGATAAATGGGCAAAGGAGCAAAGCAATGCACACGACAAGTTTTAACAAGGTAGATATGATGTGCTGGTGTATGATGAATGCCTTACCGAGGCGAAGCATCGTACAGCTTTGTTGTGCTTAAAACAGGCTATCGAATTGCGGCAAACCTCGGGAATGGCTACGGCTGTTCCCGATTTTTTATAGGAGGATATTATGAAAACAGAAATAATTATTACCACAAATCTTAATAACGAACGAATGCGATGTTGCAGATAAGATATATATGATTTAACAACAATTCTATTCTAAAAAAATAACATTATTAAAGGAGATTATTATCATGGCTAATACAGAAAAGAAATCAAAGAAATCACTTATCGCAATTATTGTTGCAATCATCGTTGTTGTTGCTGCAGTTATCGCAGTTGTAGCTCTTAAGGGCGGCAACAAGGACGCAAACTCAAACACAGATCAGGAAAAGGCAAAGATTACTATTGCCGTTCCGAACGACACAACCAATGAAGCAAGAGCACTTCTTCTGCTTCAGGAGCAGGGCTACATAACGCTTGACGAAAGTAAGGGCATTACCGCAACCATTTCAGACATTACGGATAACCCGTACGGCATTGAGTTCAAAGAGGTTGAGGCTGCTCAGCTTCCGAACGTTCTTCAGGATGTTGACTTTGCAGTTATCAATTCAAACTATGCTATTGAAGGCGGACTCAATCCCGTTAAGGACGGTCTTGCAATTGAAGGCTCCTCATCAGCTTATGGCAACATTCTTGCAGTAAAAGAGGGCAACGAAAACACAGATGCAGTAAAGGCTCTTTCCGCTGCACTGCAGTCACAGAAGGTTGCAGATTATATCGCTGCTAACTACGACGGCGCAGTTATCTCTGTTGTTGACAATCCTACAGACGGTTACGACAGCAGTGTTGATTATGATGCACTTAAAGGCACAACGATTTCCGTTGCCGCTTCTCCGACACCGCATGCAGAAGTTCTTGCGATTGCAAAGGAAATTCTTGCAGAGAAAGGTATCACGCTTGAAATTAAGGAATTCACCGATTATGTTCAGCCGAATAACGTTGTTGACAGCGGCGAAATCGACGCTAACTACTTCCAGCATCAGCCGTATCTTGACGACTTTAATGCAGAAAACAATACTCACGTTGTATCCGTTGCAACAATCCACGTTGAGCCTATCGCAATTTACGGCGGTAAGCAGACATCACTTGACGTAATTAAAAAGTAACTAACGAAAAACAGGCGGGTATATTTTATATATCCGCCTGAAAATGATTAACTGAGGAGAGGACAGTTGATTATGATTGAAATTAAGAATATTTCCAAAACCTTTGACACGGCAAACGGCGATTTGCACGCGCTCAAAGATGTGAGTCTCTCCGTTAATGACGGGGAAATTTATGGCATTATCGGTATGAGCGGCGCAGGTAAAAGCACGCTCGTACGGTGTATCAATATGCTTGAAAAGCCGACAGACGGCGAAATACTTATTGACGGCGTAAATATAACGCAGCAGAGTGAAAAGGAACTTCAGAAAACGCGCTCTCAGATTGCAATGATTTTTCAGTCGTTCAATCTTCTGATGCAGCGTACCTGCCTGAAAAACATAACTTTTCCATTGGAACTTGCAGGCTGGAACAGAGCCGAAGCAAAGAAAAGGGCTCTGGAACTGCTTGAAACAGTAGGCCTGCCGGATAAGGCAAACGCCTATCCAGCTCAGCTTTCGGGCGGGCAGCAGCAAAGAGTTGCAATTGCCCGCGCACTTGCAACGAATCCAAAAATTCTGCTTTGCGATGAGGCTACAAGCGCTCTTGACCCGCGAACGACCCATTCTATTTTGCGCCTGATAAAAAACATTAATCAGAAAACCGGAATTACGGTTATTGTCATTACGCACCAGATGTCCGTTGTCAGCGACATATGCGACAGAGTATCCATTCTTGACGAAGGTACTGTTGTTGAAACGGGTAAGGTTGAAGATATTCTGACCTCACCTGCATCGTCCGCAGGAAAATATCTTGTTTTTCCTCAAGAAGCCTTCAGAGAATACGAGGAGGTGCGTGACAATGCTTAACGATATTTTAGCCAACCCCGATGTACAGGAAGCAATCAAAATCGTCAAAAACGAATTTGCGCTTGCCATCTGGGAAACGGTTTATGTAACCCTTATTTCTACCGCCTTTGCAACGCTGCTCGGACTGCCGCTCGGCGTGCTTCTCGTTGCAGGGGACAAAAATGGTGTAAGACCTCTTCCGCGAGGTGTTTACAGTGCCATCGGTGCCGTAATCAATCTGCTCCGCTCTGTACCTTTCCTAATACTGATGATATTGGTATTTCCTCTCACAAGGTTCATTGTCGGAACGGTAGTCGGCACCGTGGCATCAATTGTGCCACTCGTAATCGCAGCCTTCCCGTTTATTGCAAGGCTTGTTGAAAGTTCGCTTCGCGAGGTAAATCCGAATTTAATTGAAACCGCAAAATCAATGGGCGCTTCACCTTTTCAGATTGTGGTTAAGGTGATGATTCCTGAATCCGTTCCATCTCTGCTTTCCAATCTTACTATCGCTGTTACAACCGTTCTCGGCTACTCTGCGATGAGTGGAATTATCGGAGGCGGCGGTCTCGGAAAAATAGCAATTAATTACGGTTATTACAGATATAAATATCTGGT
>JAFUZY010000051.1 GCA_017476375.1 Eubacterium sp. | reverse complement strand
GATTTTTTGTTCTTCAAGGTTTTACTGTTTTTATTAAATGAATTTTCCATTTATTAATCGTCCTCGAAAACTGCTCCTCTTGAACCTGATGTTACATGCTGTGCATATCTCTTGAGATAACCTGTAAGCTCAAGCGGTTTTGGCTGCCACTTAGCTTTTCTCTGCGCAAGAACCTCGTCAGAAACATTAACACGAAGAATTCTTGCAGGAATATCAATTTCTATCTCATCGCCGTCTTCAACGAGAGCAATCGTTCCGCCGACTGCTGCCTCAGGGCTTACATGGCCTATTGAAGCTCCCCTTGTTGCGCCGGAGAATCTTCCGTCTGTTAAAAGTGCAACCGAAGAACCAAGACCCATTCCGATAATAGCAGAGGTCGGAGAAAGCATTTCTCTCATACCCGGTCCGCCCTTAGGACCTTCGTAACGGATAACAACAACATCACCCTCAACAATTTTGCCCGAGGTGATTGCTGCGATTGCGTCTTCTTCTGAATCATAGCACTTTGCAGGTCCCTTGTGCTGCATCATTTCAGGAGCAACTGCTCCCTTCTTAACAACGGCGCCTTCCTCAGCAAGATTTCCCTTAAGAACAGCAATACCTCCGTCCTTTGAAAACGGATTATCAAGCTTTCTGATAACGTCGCCGTCAGCTTCACGGGCAGCGTCTATTCTCTCTTTAACCGTTCCGTTAACGGTTAAGCAATCAGTATGAATAAGTCCGCCGTTTGCAAGTTCCTTGATAACCGACTGCATTCCGCCGACATCGTTTAAATCTGTGATGAAAACAGATGATGCAGGATTGAGCTTGCAAATCTGAGGAGTTGTGTTGCCCATCTCGTTAAGGTCGTCGAGATTAATATCGTGCCCTGCTGCGTGAGCAATTGCAGTCAGGTGGAGTATTGTGTTTGTTGAACAGCCGATAGCCATATCGCATCTCATTGCGTTTTCAATGGCTTTTTCGGTTATAATATCGGAAGGCTTAATATCTTCTTTAAGAAGGTCCATAACCCTCTCGCCCGCCATTTTGGCAAGACGAAGACGAGCCGAATAAACTGCAGGAACAGTTCCAGAGCCGGGAAGCGACATACCGATTGATTCGGTTAAGCAGTTCATTGAGTTTGCAGTATACATACCCGAGCATTAACCGCAGGTCGGGCAGGTAGTGAATGCAGTTGCCTCAAGGTTTTCAACGCTCATTTTGCCAACTGCATTTGAACCAACATATTCAAACTGCTCGGAAAGACCGATTGGGTTCTTTGTTTCAGTGCTTTTTCCGGGGAGCATTGGACCGCCGCTGATAAATATACAGGGGAGGTTGAGTCTGCACGCTGCAAGAAGCATTCCCGGAACAATTTTATCGCAGTTGGGAATAAAAACAATTGCGTCAAGAGGGTGTGCAGTTAGCATAACCTCAATGCTGTCTGCAATAAGTTCTCTTGAACAGAGGGAATATTTCATTCCTCTGTGGTTCATTGCAATACCGTCGCAGACGCCGATTGTGTTGAATTCAAACGGAACGCCGCCTGCATTTCTAATGCCGGCTTTAACCTGCTCGGCAATTTTATCAAGATGCATATGACCGGGAATATAGTCGCTCTTTGAATTAACAACAGCAACAAAAGGTCTTTTCATCTCAAGCTCATCTATTCCGAGAGCTCTCAGAAGTGAACGGTGAGGAGCTCTGGAAGGGCCTTTTTTAATTAAATCTGATCTCATAATTTTCTCCTTTCGTCGAAAAAATGTAGAATTGAGAATGGAAAATTGAAAATTTCGGGCGGGCGCAGCCCGCACCCATTTTAATCGTCGCTTGCGACCCGAAATTCATCATCTCGACCAACGGTTCCCAAAATTTGTTATCGGCTTGGAGCGCCGACAAATTTTGACCGTTCGGCAGTTCTTTTTGCTTCCTTTATCTCCCACTGGGAGCGGTCGCAAACGAACCATAATTCATCATTCATAATTTGATTAATCGCCCGACGATTAATCAAGCGGCTTCATCGTCGGGAAGAGTAAAACATCCCTGATTGAATAGCTGTCTGTTAAAAGCATAACAAGCCTGTCTATTCCGATTCCGAGACCGCCGGTCGGAGGCATACCGTATTCAAGCGCAGTAACAAAATCGTTGTCTATCATATTAGCCTCATCGTCGCCTGCTTCTCTGAGCTTCATCTGAGCTTCAAAACGTTCCATCTGGTCTATCGGGTCGTTAAGTTCTGAATATGCGTTTCCGTATTCACCGCCGAGAATGAAAAGTTCAAATCTCTCTGTAAGCGCAGGGCAATCGGGCTTTTTCTTTGTTAACGGACTGATTTCAACCGGATAGTCGATAATAAAGGTCGGTTGAATGAGGTTTTCTTCAACAAATTCTTCAAAGAATGAGTTAAGAACATCGCCCCAGGTTGCCTTGCCCGGTTCAATTTCAATTCCCTTTTCCTTTGCGATTGCAACAGCCTTTTCGTTGTCGCTCATAAATGAGGCAAAATCAACTCCGCTGAATTCCTTAACCGCGTCAATCATGGTAAGTCTTCTGAACGGACTTTCAAGGTCAATCTCTGTTCCGTTAAAGGTTATGTGAAGATTGTCGCAAACCTCGTTTGCCGCATTTCTTATAATGTTTTCGGCAATATCCATCATACCGTGGTAATCGGTGAATGCCTGATAAAGCTCAATGCAGGTAAATTCGGGGTTATGGCGAACATCCATACCTTCATTTCTGAAATTTCTGCCGATTTCATAAACTCTTTCCATTCCGCCGACTATAAGCCTTTTAAGATAAAGCTCAGTCGCAATTCTGAGATACATATCCATATCAAGAGTGTTATGGTGAGTTATGAAGGGTCTTGCGGCAGCACCGCCGGGAATAAGGTTGAGTATAGGAGTTTCAACCTCAATGAAACCAAGGTTATCAAGATAATTTCTTATCGAGGTTATTATCTTTGAACGCTTGATAAAGGTTTCCTTAACGGTTGGGTTCATTATCATATCAAGATAGCGTTTTCTGTATCTTGTGTCTGTATCGGTTAAACCGTGGAACTTTTCCGGAAGAGGAAGAAGGGATTTTGAAATAAGTCTTATTTCCTTTGCGTGAACGGAAATTTCGCCCGTTCTTGTTTTAAAAACAAAGCCCTTGATTTCAACAATGTCGCCAATATCCCAGGTTTTGAATTCCTTAAATTGCTCCTCGCCGATGTCGTTCATACGAACATAAGCCTGGATTCTTCCGTTGCGGTCCTGAATATCAATGAAATTTGCCTTGCCCATATCGCGCCAGGTCATAATCCTTCCGGCAATAACAACATCCTTTTCTTCAAGCTCTTCAAAGTTTGCTTTTATTTCGTCGCTATGATGGCTCTGCTCGGCAAGAGTTATAACAAACGGGTCTTTGCCTTCAGCCTGCATAGCCTTAAGCTTGTCCACCCTTATTTGCTTCTGCTCGTTTTCCGAGAGAACAACCTCTGCCATAGCCATCTGAGCCGAAGCGGCGTTGTTTCCGATTTTTTCGATTATTTCAAGAGCTTCCTGCTCGCTGTCTGCCTCGCCTTCAAGAGCAACATCGCCCGTCTGAAGGAAAAGCGTGTATTTAACCTTGTCGCCGCAATTTTCAACAAGGTATTTCGGATTGGTTTTTTCTTCGTCGCCTGCAATAGCGTTTTGAACTTTCATTCTGCTGTTTTTCTTAACAGCCTTAACGCCCCTTTTGCAGGCATCTTCCTTTTCAAATACCGGTGACTTTCCAACAGCCTTTTCATCAATAATGAATTCAAAGCTGAAGGTTTCATCAGTATGCTTTGTTATTTCAAACTTTCCTGCCATAGTTTTTCCTCTCATATAAATTACGAATTACGAGTTACGAATTACGAATTTTGGTTACTCGCGCAAGCGCTCAAACAATAATCAGGTGCGGATGTGCCGCCCTGCAACTTGGAACTCGAGGCTCGAAACTCGGAACTTATTTTATGTCCTTAATCTTAAATTCAAGATTTCCCACAGGAGCTTCAACAGTTACGGTGTCGCCCTTCTTTGCGCCCATAAGAGCCATTCCGACAGGGCTTTCATCAGAGATTTTTCCGTTTGCAGGGTCGCTCTGTGAAAAGCCGGTTATTTCATAGGTAAGCTCCTTTTTATCAACCTTTCTGAGAACGGTTACAACCGAACCCATAGTAACAACATTTTTCTTTCCTTCTGCAGAATCAATAATAACCGCATGGTCAAGCTGATATTTAAGTTCGTTGATTCTCGCCTCAATTTTAGCCTGCTCGGATTTAGCCTCATCGTATTCGCTGTTTTCCGAAAGGTCGCCGTATGAACGGGCAACCTTAAGCTTTTCGGCAATATCATTTCTGCCAACTGTTTCAAGTCTTTCAAGTTCTGCAAGAAGTTCCTCCTTGCCCTGGGTTGTCATTTTAAAAACTTTTGCTGCCATATTAGAAAACTCCTTAATTTCTTAATTAATTCTTTTTTAACCCCTTAATTATATATTATATATAATGCAAAGTCAATTACTATTTTTTGACGTAAATGGGGTCAGACCCCATTTACGTCAAAATAATTAGTTTTTAGTTTTTTGTTGTTAGTTGTTAGTGTCGGGTCGCAAGCGACGATTATAGTTGCAAGCCACGAACCACGAACCAACGGTTCACGCAATTTATTGTCTGAGCGTAGCGAGTAAACCGAAATTCGTAATTCGTAACTCGTAACTCGTAATTTTTTACACACCTCATCCACCGCAGGCGGTCCCCCTTCCCCTCAAGGGGAAGGTATGAGGCTTTTTGTCCGCCGATAATATAATCGGGTGCG
>JAFUZY010000050.1 GCA_017476375.1 Eubacterium sp. | reverse complement strand
GTAATGTTTTTTTGTTATGTACATCATACACCATTTACAGAGTGGTTTCCATATCACTCTGTATTTTTTTGCACAAAAATATTTGGCTGCCTCACTTTTTTCGTGAGACAGCCCCTTTTTTAATCTTCAATCTTCTTATCGGCTGTTATGTTTTTGACGTAAGGGGTCGGACCCCTTTCGTCAAAATGAGCGCTGAAAGGGAGTTGCAACACATTAGAATCCCGAAAAAGAAAAACAGAACGAAAGAGAATCGGTCTGTCATTAATGAAATATTGCTAAGCAATATGAAATAATTTGCTAAAGCAAATTGTGAAATATCTCGCTTCGCTCGATGCGAAATTAAATTAATCCTTCATATGCCGTAGGCATATTTCATTGCGAAGCAATTTCATATTCTGGGGGAATATTTCACTAATCCGCAAGGATTAATTTAACTGGGAGAACCTTCGTTGCGAAGGTTCTCCCAAGAGATGGGATTTTTTAATCTTCTTTTTCGGTTGTTTCTTCTTTTTCGGATTCCTTTTTCGTCGTTGCTTTTTCAGTTGTTTCTTTCTTTGTTGTTTTCTCTTTTTTCTTGGTCGTTTTTTCCTTCTTTTTTGTTGTTGAAGGCTTTTGTTCCCTGTATGTGCTGATTGTTCGATAATTTTGCTCGCCGTTAACGGTTCGGGTTAAAACATAACTGCTGCCGCTTCTGCTGATATTGATTCCGATTTTGCCAACATCAATATCCTTGTTAGAATAAACGGTGCAGGTCAGCTTACCCGAATCGCAAACCATATTGATTCTGAAATCCGCCGAGCTTGAATTCCTGAACTTGAAATCCTTGCTGTTCCACTGAACCGTTGCGTCTCCGCCGAGGGGAACATATGCAACCTTGAGCGTATGGCAGCTTCTTTCAACAATTTGAGCATTCGCCCTTAGCACACATTCAAAAATTGTTGAGCTAACCTGACAAACTCCTCCGCCAAGTCCGTCAACAAACTCGCCGTCTGCAACAACCTTTGCGGTTTCGTATCCTGCCGTTACCGTTCTTTTTCCCACTGTTTGGTTAAACGAGAAAACTCCGTTTGAAGGAACGACAATGTTGTTGACCTTGCTGACCGCCTTTTTTAGATTCGCGGTTCTCGTTTTATCACTCGTGTGATAGTAGGTTGAATAGGTTGCAAGCTTATATGGATAGCTTCCGTTTTCGTCCTTGCTCAGTCCGGGATAAATCTTATTCGTTTTGTTTTCGGGGAATGTTGTTTTTTCATCCTCGGTGGTTGTTACGGTTGTTCGCTCGGTTGTGGTTGCCGCCGTTGTCGTTGTTGCTTCCTCATTTGCTTGCTCAGCAGCACAGGAAACAAGAGAAAACACTAGAACAAACGCAGCAACAGCGCACAAAAAGTTTTTTATTCTCTTTCTTTTCATTAGAAATTCTTATTTTTCCTTATATGGTTTTTTCCTTGTGACCCAGCCTTCCTTGTTAACCTGCTTTGCTCTTGCAATGGAGAGAGCGTCGCTGGGAATGTTGTCGGTTATTGTTGAACCGGCAGCAATATATGCCTTGTCGCCGACCTCAACTGGTGCAATAAGGTTTGTGTTGCAGCCAATGAACGCCCCGTCGCCGATTTTACAGCGTGTTTTATTCTTTCCGTCATAGTTGCAGGTAACCGTTCCGCAGCCGAAATTAACATCTGCGCCAACATCACTGTCGCCGATATAGGTCAGGTGGGCGGATTTCGTTCCCTCGCCGACTATTGAGTTTTTAACCTCAACAAAGTTTCCGATATGAACATCCTTTTTCAAAACGGAATTTGCGCGAACCTTAACAAACGGACCGCAGTCAACGCCGTCTTCAATTGTTGAATCAAGGATTTTACAGTTATCAAGAACAACGCCCCTGCCGATTTTTGAATCCTTAATATAGCAGTTCGGACCGATAATGCAGTTTTCGCCGATTTCGGTATCGCCGATAATGATTGTGTTTGGAAGAATCTGAGCTGAATTGCCGATTTTAACCTTCTTGCCAATCATAACTCCGTCCGTGCAGGGAATATCAACGCCGTCAAGCATATGGGCGTTGTTGATATTCCTGCGCATAATCGTGTTGAGGTCCTTGAGCTGAATCCTGTCGTTTGCGCCAAGAACAGCTTCGCTGTTTTCGCAGACATAAGCGCCCTTGTTTCTGCCTCGCTTAATGAGGATTTCAAGTGCGTCGGTTAAATAGTATTCCTTTTGGGCATTTTCGTTTTTTATGTTGTTGATGGCGTAAAGAAGCTCTTCGCCCTTGAACCAATAAACCCCGGCGTTTGCCTCCATAATCTTCTTTTCATCTTCCGTTGCGTCTTTATCCTCAACGATTTTAAGAAGAGTTCCGTTTTTATCGCGCTTGATGTGACCGATTCCGTGGGTATCATCAACATTTGCGCTTATAAGGGTTATTGCGTTGTTGTTATCCTTGTGATACTGATATGCCTTGTTGATGGTGTCGGCATCCATAAGAGGACCGTCGCCGTTTAGAATAAGTATATCGTCCTCCATATGACCCGAAATAAATTCACGAGCCTGCATAACTGCGTGACCCGTTCCGAGCTGGGGCTCCTGAAGGGCGGTTTTTATTGTTGAATCAAGCTTTTCAAGATAGTTTTCAACAACCTCGTGCTTGTATCCCGTTATAACGCAGATATCGTCAACGCCCGCTTCCTTAACAGCCGAAACAACATAGCTTATCATCGGCTCGAAGATAACCTCACACATAACCTTGGGGCTATCGCTCTTCATTCTTGTTCCCTTGCCTCCGGCAAGGATTATTGCTGCTTTCATTTATATCAGTCCTTTCAAATGGGAAAAGTTATATTCTGTTTTTTCATTATGCACTAAATTTGAAAAATTTTCAACACATTTTAATTAAGAATGATAAAATTATAAAAAATGTTTGATATTTACAAGGGTGTATGTTATTATATAAACGCATTAAAATGTTATGCGGATTTCCGCGTGGCGCAATTAATTAGTAATTATTTTTTTAGGGGGTAATTCCAATGGCTAAAAAATATTGTTACCTGTTCTCAGAGGGTAACGCTAACATGAGAGAGCTTCTCGGCGGTAAGGGTGCAAACCTCGCTGAGATGACCAACATCGGTCTTCCTGTTCCTCAGGGCTTCACCATCACAACAGAAGCTTGCACAAAGTACTATGAGGACGGCAGACAGATTAATCCTGAAATCATGGCAGAGATTGAAGAGTACATCGTTAAGATGGAAGAAATCAACGGCAAGAAATTCGGCGATAAAGAGAATCCGCTTCTCGTTTCAGTTCGTTCAGGTGCCCGTGCTTCAATGCCCGGTATGATGGATACAATTCTTAACCTCGGTCTTAACGAAGAGGTTGTTGAGGTTATGGCTGAGAAATCAGGCAATCCTCGTTGGGCATACGACTGCTACAGAAGATTCATTCAGATGTATTCAGACGTTGTTATGGAAGTTGGTAAGAAATACTTTGAGCAGCTTATCGACGAGATGAAGGAAGCAAGAGGCGTAACTCAGGACGTTGAGCTTACTGCTGATGACCTTAAAGAGCTTGCAGAGCAGTTTAAGGCTGAATATAAAGAGAAAATCGGCGAAGACTTCCCGAGCGATCCTAAGGCTCAGCTTATGGGCGCTGTTAAGGCAGTTTTCCGTTCATGGGACAACCCGAGAGCAAACGTATATCGCCGTGATAACGATATCCCTTATTCATGGGGTACTGCAGTTAACGTTCAGGCAATG
>JAFUZY010000005.1 GCA_017476375.1 Eubacterium sp. | reverse complement strand
TTATTGTTTGAGGCGCAGCCGAGTAAACCGAGAACTCAGAACTCGGGTCTCGGCACTCGCAACTTTGAACAAAAAAACGCTTGGTTTTCCAAGCGTTTTTTTGTTATGCTTTTTTCTTTGTTGCAGCTTTTATTATAAATAGCGTTGCAATCATCAAAGCTATTGAAATCGGAAGAACTATCCATGCATTCTGAACAAATCCTGCGATAACATAGCTTACGAAGGAAACGCCGGCAACGGTTAGCGCATAAGGCAGCTGAGTTGAAACATGGTTAACATGATTGCACTGAGCGCCTGCGCTCGCCATAATGGTTGTGTCGGAAATCGGTGAGCAGTGGTCGCCGCATACCGCACCTGCCATACAAGCTGAAACTGCTATAATCGTTATCCTGCCGTCCGTACCCGAGAAAACGCTGAGAACAATCGGAATAAGAATACCAAAGGTTCCCCACGAGGTTCCTGTCGCAAATGAAAGACCAACTGCAATAAGGAAGATAATTGCAGGCAGCATCATCTGGAATCCCGATGCCGAGCCTTCTATGAGCTGGGAAATAAAGATTTTTGCGCCGAGCGAATCGGTCATAGTCTTAAGAGTCCAAGCACAGCAAAGGATGAGGATTGCAGGGGTCATTGCATTGAAGCCTTCCGGGATTGCGCCCATACAGTCTTTAAACGAAATAACTCTTCTGCAAAGGAAATAAATTATCGCAAAAATTATTGTTATAAACGAGCCGAAAACAAGTCCTACCGACGCATCACTTTCAGAGAAGGATGTTATGAAATCATGGTAACAGCCTGAATCAGCTGTAAAGAAACCGCCGGAATAAATCATTCCTATAACGCAGGCAATAATAAGGAAAACAACCGGAATAACAAGGTCGATTACCTTACCTTTCGGGTTAGCATTTTCCTCTGCCTTCTCGCTGAGCTTATCGAGCTTGTCAAGCGCTTCTCCTCTCTGAGCAGCAGCTTCAAACTTCCTCATCGGTCCGTAGTCGAACTTAGCAAGTGAGATAACAATCATCATAACAATTGTTAAAAGAGCGTAGAAGTTATAAGGAATTGCCTGAACAAAAAGGCTCATTCCGCTTTCAGCGCCCGCACCCTTTGCGAAGCCTGCAACTGCCGCTGCCCATGATGAAATAGGAGCAATAATGCAAACAGGAGCCGCCGTTGCATCTATAAGATATGAAAGCTTTTCGCGTGAAATATTCTTTTTATCCGTAACGGGGCGCATAACCGAACCAACAGTTAAGCAATTAAAATAGTCATCAACAAAGATAAGAACGCCGAGCGCAATTGTTGCAAGCTGAGCGCCGATTCTCGTTTTGATGTGCTTTGAGGTCCATGCTCCGAAGGCAGCCGAGCCACCCGTTTTGTTCATCATAGCAACCAGTGCGCCGAGAAGAACAAGGAATATAATTATTCCGATATTATATGAATCCGAAATTGTGTCAATAAATCCGTCCTTGAAAACATGAACTACAACTCCCTCAAAATCAGCGCCGGAATAAATGATTCCGCCTGCAAGAATTCCAAGGAAAAGCGAGGAGTAAACCTCTTTAGTGATTAGCGCAAGAACAATTGCAATAATCGGCGGCACAAGCGCCCAGAAGGTTGCATATTTAGTTATTGATTCACGAACCTTCGCAATCGCTGTTTTAATATTTGTTTCAAAATCCGAATCGTTGGTAAGATTGTCAGCATAACTGTCAACATATTCTGACGCTCCCTCATCGCTTGCAAGGTCGTATTCGACAACTTCGCCGTCAATATCAACCGCAACAGTGCTTTCGCCCGAGGTTAAAACAGGAGCTTCTTCGTCAGCAAAAACCGGTAAAGCGGCACAACTGAAAATCAAAAGCATCACTGCAAGAATAAGCCACGAGCTTATTTTTTTTGCCTTGTTAAACATATTTTCCCTCCAAAAATTTACTGATTTACCATTTTAGCGTGCTAAATCACTAAACCATAATAGCATAACAATAAAAGCCTGTCAATATTTTATTTAACACAAATTTATTTTTTAAACATAAAATGCTTTGGAGGGTGATTTAAGTGAAAAAGTTTTATCTGCCCGATACCTCGGATAAAAGACTTGAATATACAAAGGAAGAGCTTGAAAATAACGGTTTTGAACTTGTTAACAAAATAAGCAACGCAGATTTTGTTGTTCTCGGTGTTAATCCGGATAAAAAATATCTTGATTATAATGTTCCGATTTTTGCCGGAAATGTAGATGCGGCAACGTTGGGACAGGGGTCAGACCCCTGTCTCAGAAGGATTTTTGACTATGTTAAGGACGAAGAATATGCAATCAAAAATGCATACCTAACCGCAGAAGCGGCTGTTTGCATTGCTGTTAATAACAGCTCATTAAGCCTGATAGGCTCTCCCGTTTTAATATGCGGATTCGGGCGAATAGGAAAGGCTCTTTTAAGGTATCTTGAACCATTTACGAAGGACATAACCATTTGTGCCAGAAGCCCTCAGGCAAGGGCGGTGGCATCGTCACTCGGCGCTGCGACAACTGACTTTAATAAGCTTTCAGACTCAAAAAAGCATAATTTCATTTTTAACACCGTTCCCCACCCTGTTTTTTGTGAAAGGGAGCTTAAATCAGTTAGCAGTGAAGCGCTTCTTATTGACCTTGCCTCCTTCCCCGGCGGAGTGGATATAAACTATGCTAAATACTTTAACACTAATCTGATTACGGCAAGAGGTCTGCCCGGCAAATATTCTCCAAAGACCTCTGGAATTATTACGGCAAAAACAATTGAAAGAATGATAAAGGAGGAAAAATTATGAATATCGGGTACTGCTTAACAGGCTCTTTTTGCACCTTCAGGAAGAGCATTGATGCTCTTAAGGAGCTTGTTGAGGCAGGTTATAACGTTACACCTATTATGAGCGAAAACGCTTTTTCAACCGACACCCGTTTCGGCGATGCAAAGGAATTTCAGGATGAGCTTGTTGAAATTACGGGCAACAGCATTATTCACACAATTAAACAGGCGGAGCCAATCGGACCTAAAAAAATGTTTGATGTTCTTGCTATTGTTCCCTGTACGGGAAACACACTTGCAAAGCTTGCAAACGGAATAACCGACACCAGCGCAACAATGGCAGTCAAATCACATATCAGGAACGCCCGCCCCGTTGTCATCGGCGTTTCAACGAACGACGCCCTCGGTGCCGCTGCAAAGAATATCGGAATGCTGATGAATTACAAAAACTATTATTTCGTTCCCCTCGGAATGGACGACTGCATAAACAAGCCAAAATCAATGGTTTGCGATTTCACTAAAGTTTTGAATACAATTGAGCTTGCCGCCGAAGGAAAAGAAGCAATCCAGAAGATATACTAAAATCAGGGAAGGGGTCAGACCTCTTCCCTGAAATTAAGAATTACGAGTTACGAATTACGAATTTAGTGTTGCTTCGCTGCGCGAATTAATAATTAAGATTTAAGAATTAAGAATTTCGGGTCACTTCGCTCCGATTGTATTATCGGCGTGCGAATGAGGGTCGTTCCCTCCACAGCACACGGGGACATTCCTCGCCCTTGCCGAACCGCTCTTGTTAGAATTGCGTAGAGGTGTGTCCCCATGGCGCACGAATAGACGTTACCTCTTTACTTCAGTTGAGGATGGACGAGGCGAACGAATAGACGTTGCCTTTTTACATCAGTTTTGACGTAAGGGGTCTGACCCCTTACGTCAAAATATAAATTTTAGTTGATAATTCAATATTTTATTGACATTAATTGATAAAAATTATATATTGTTGATATGCAAATAATACAGTTGTATATATATTTGTAAATCGGGTTACAAAAAAGGAAGAGGATATTGAAAAAAATAATTGATATTAAGGATTTAACAGTCAGCTTCGGCGACAATACTGTTTTGGAAAAACTGAATTTATACATTAATGAAAAAGAGTTTATAACACTGCTTGGTCCTTCAGGCTGCGGCAAAACAACAACTCTTCGCGCAATTGCAGGCTTCGTTAAGCCCGACAGCGGCGAGGTTGTTTTTGAAGGCAAGGTTATTAATGATGTTCCTCCTCACAAAAGGAAGGTTAACACCATATTTCAGCGTTATGCTCTTTTTTCTCATTTGAATGTTTATGAAAATATAGCTTTCGGACCTCAGCTTCAGAAAATGAGCAAGGATGAGGTTCGCAAAAAGGTTGCATCCATGCTTGAGCTTGTTAATCTCAAGGGCTTTGAGATGCGAACTATTGATTCCCTTTCAGGCGGTCAGCAGCAGAGAGTTGCAATAGCAAGGGCGCTTGCAAACAATCCACATGTTCTTCTTCTCGACGAGCCCCTCGGCGCTCTTGATTTGAAACTGCGCAAGGATATGCAGCGCGAGCTGAAAAACATTCAGCAGGAACTTGGAATAACCTTTATTTATGTTACCCATGACCAGGAAGAGGCGCTTTCGATGAGCGACCGCGTTGTTGTTATGGACAAGGGTAAGATTCAGCAGATTGGCACTCCCGAGGATATTTATAACGAGCCTGTTAACGCCTTTGTTGCAGACTTTATCGGCGAATCAAACATTGTTGACGCAATTATGCTTGAGGATTACAGTGTAACCTTCGGAGGAGTTCGTTTTAAATGCCTTGATTACGGATTTGAAAAGAATGAATTTGTTGAAGCGGTTGTTCGTCCGGAGGATATTAAAATTGTTGAACCCGGCGCAAAGGCTGCCTTAACCGGAACAATAACATCTGTTACCTTCAAGGGCGTGCATTTTGAAATACTTGTTGATGTCGGCGGATTTATCTGGATGATTCAGACCACTCAGGAAAACCTCAAAGAGGGTCAGACCATCGGAATGTATATTGAACCCGATGCAATCCACATTATGAAGAGAAGCGAATATTCGGGCGAATTCGGCGATTATTCCTCCTTCTCAGATGAAATGGACCATATTTCGGACGCTGAATACAACTGGGAGGAAGAAGATGAATAGCCTTAAAACAAAGCTTCTTGATAAGCCTTATTTAGTCTGGGTTGTTCTTTTCATCCTTGCGCCCCTTGTTATGGTTTTATTCTATGCCTTAACGGATAAGACCGGCGCATTTTCACTGACGAGTTTTGCCCGGATACCCGATTATTTTTCAACTATTTTACTTTCAATACTATATGGCGTTGCAGCAACGGTTATATGCCTGATGCTCGGCTATCCCTTTGCATACTTTTTATCAAAACACACGGCAAGAGCGCAGAGAACAATTGTTCTTTTGGTTATGCTTCCCATGTGGATGAATTTCCTTATCAGAACCTATTCGCTTATGACGATTCTCGGCGACAGCGGAGTTATAAACAATCTTCTTTCCTTTCTTCACATCGGAAAGTTTCATTTAATCAACACTCCGACTGCGGTTATTCTAGGTATGGTTTATAACTTTCTTCCCTATATGATACTGCCGATTTATTCCGTTCTTTCAAAGATGGATAACTCGCTTCTTGAAGCCGCTTCCGACCTTGGTTCTAACAAAGCACACACCTTCAGAAGAGTTGTTCTTCCCCTCTCCCTTCCGGGAACGCTCAGCGGAATAACGATGGTTTTTGTTCCCTGTGTTTCAACCTTCTATATAACCCAAAAACTCGGCGGCGGTCAGATTGTTTTAATCGGCGACGTTATTGAATCGCAGTTCCAGAGCGCAAACAACTATAATCTCGGCGCAGCGCTCAGTTTTGTTTTGATGATACTGATTTTCATATGCCTCGGCGTTATGAATCATTTTGACGATGAAAATGAAGGAGGCGTTGTTATATGACAAAAAGAAAAACCTCCCTCACCTCCCGTCTTTATATGGGACTTATCTTCATCTTTCTCTATGCTCCGATTGCGGTTATGATGGTTTTCTCGTTTAACAAATCATCAAGCACCTATCAGATGAGCGGACTTTCAACCTACTGGTGGAAGGAAATGTTCCACGATGCTGCGGCAATGACCTCACTAAAAAACACTGTTATTCTCGCAGTTGTTACGGCGGCGGTATCAACCGTTCTCGGCATACTTGCAGCTGTTGGACTTTTTCTTACAAAAAACAAGTTATATAAAAGAACAATGTTGAGCGCAACAAACATTCCGCTTATGAATCCCGAAATAGTTACGGGTATTTCAATGATGCTGCTGTTTGTTTTTGCAGGAACACTTGTTCATAAAAATGAGGTTCTCGGCTTTTCAACCCTTCTTATCGCACATGTAACCTTCTGTCTGCCATATGTTATTTTAAACGTTATGCCAAAACTCAGGCAGTTTGATTTAAATGTTTATGAAGCGGCGGTTGACCTTGGTTGCAGACCGCTCAAGGCGTTTTTCAAGGTTGTTATGCCGGATATTATGAGCGGAATTATTACGGGTGCGGTTATGAGCTTTACCCTTTCGCTTGACGATTTCATTATTTCGTATTTTACAAACGGACCCTCGTTCCAAACTCTTCCGATTTATATTTTCTCGCTTACAAAGAAAAGAGTTAAGCCCGATATGTTTGCACTTTCAACGCTAATGTTTGCGGTTATTCTTATTCTTCTTATTCTTATGAATATTGCCCAGAGCAGAGCTGATAAAAAGGAGGGCAAATAATGAAAAAAGCATTATCCCTTCTTATTACATTCCTTACTATTCTATGTGCTTTGTTCCCCGTTTCTGCCTTTGCTAAGGATAAATACTTTTCCGATGAGCAGATTAACTATTATAAAAATCTCGGACTTGAGGGAACAACTGTTAACGTTTATAACTGGGGCGAATATATTTCCGACGGTTCCGACGGCTCGATGGATGTTGTTTCCGAGTTTGAAAGGTTAACGGGCGCAAGAGTTAACTACTCAAACTTTGAATCAAACGAAAATATGTATTCAAAGCTTGCCGGCGGAGGCGTTTCATACGATGTTATTGCCCCTTCGGATTATATGATTGAGAGGCTTATTGAAGAAAATATGCTTCTTGAAATTGATTATAATAATATTCCGAATATGAAATATATCAGCGAGGAATGCATAAAGCCCTTCTATGACCCCGAAGGTAAATACACCGTTGGTTTCAACACGGGAAGAACAATTCTTATCTACAATAAAAAGCTTGTTAAGGATACGCCCGATTCATGGTCTGTTTTATGGGATGAACAGTATAAAAACAAGGTTTTGATGTTCAACAACTCGCGCGACGCCTTCGCAATTGCGCAAGCAGTGCTTGGTCAGGACCTAAATACAACCAATGAGCAGGACTGGGTTCGGGCTGCCGAGCTTCTTGCAAAGCAGAAGGATGCAGTTAATCCCGTTTATGTTATGGACGAGGTTTTTAACCTTATGGAGAGCGGAGAATACGCCTTTGCAACCTATTATGCCGGCGATTATGAGCTTATGGTTGAAAACAACGAAGACCTTGGTTTTTGCTTTCCTAAAGAAGGCGTTAATGAGTTTTATGACGCATTCTGTATTCCCTCCTGCTCTCAGAACAAGAAGGGCGCCGAGGCTTTCATAAACTTTATGCACGAGCCCGAGGTTGCCTTTGAGAACGAGGAATACATCTATTATGCCTCGGCAAATACAACCGTTGCCGAAAACAAGGATTCCTCGCTTTTCAAAAGCGAAGCGGTATACCCCGAAAATCCGCCGAAATCCCAGTATTTCAAAAACCTTCCCCAGAATATTCTTGAACTTCAGAACATTCTCTGGTCACAGGTTAAAAGCGGAAAGCTTTCGGCAAACAGCAAAAGGCAGGAAAAGAAAATTTATATTCTTTCGGCAATTCTTGCCGGAATTGTTGTTGTTATTTTGATTTATTCATTTATAAACAGAAAGAAGAAAAGGAAAGAGCAGGATTTATCTGACCTCTACTAAGCTGATATTACTCAACTGAAGTAAAGAGGTAACGTCTATTCGTCCGCCATGGGGACACACCTCTACGCAATTCTAACAAGAGCGGTTCGACAAGGGCGAGGAATGTCCCCGTGTGCTGTGGAGGGAATGACCAAATACAATCGGAGCGAAGCGACCCGAAATTCCTCATTACTAACTCCTAATTCCTAATTTGCGCCGCGCCTGTCCCCGTGCGTCGCAAAGACAGCATATATAAATCCGGTTTGCTCGCTGCACTCAAACAATTAATTATGAAACAGAAATTTAAAGCAATTATATTTGATTTAGACGGAACACTTGTAAATACAATCGACGACCTAAAAAGAGCCTGCGATATTGTTTTAAAGGAATACGGCAGGGACTACGATTGGAGCATAGCCGATTACAAGAAATTCGTAGGCAACGGGATTAAAAAGCTTGTTGAACGCGCATTTGACCATACTTTAAATGCTGCAGAGCTTGATGAAGCATTCAGAAAGGTCAGCACGATTTATAACAGAATAAAACTCGATAACGCCCATGCATATGACGGAATAAAGGAGCAGCTCGCCCTTTTAAAAGAAAAGGGCTTGAAGCTCGCCGTTGTAACCAACAAGCCGGATAATGCAGCAAAGGATATGGTTTATCACATCTTCGGCAAGGATACCTTTGATTTTATTTCGGGTGCTGTTGAAGGAATCCCGCATAAACCGGCACCCGATTCAACCATAAGGGCGCTCAAGGCAATCGGCTGCACGGCAGAGGAAGCATTATTCTTCGGCGACAGCAATGTTGATATGCAAACCGCAAAAAATGCCGGAATCAAAGCAATAGGAGTCACCTGGGGTTTCAGGAGCAAAGAGGAGCTTGAAAAGGAAAATCCCTTCGCAATAATCAGCAAAACAAGCGATATAATCAAACAATTTTAAAAACTGGAAAAAAAGTGTTGACTTTTATAGATTCATTTGTTATAATTTCTATCGTTGACGCGAGAGTGGCGGAATCGGCAGACGCGCACGTTTGAGGGGCGTGTGGGGCGACTCGTACGGGTTCAAGTCCCGT
>JAFUZY010000049.1 GCA_017476375.1 Eubacterium sp. | reverse complement strand
CGCACCCGATTGTATTTGGTCGTTCCCTCAACAGCACACGGGGACGTTCCTCTCCAAGCACCGTTCTTCCTTGAATTGCGTTCGGAGGTGCGTCCCCATGGCGCACGAATAGACTCGTCATTGCTTAGCAAAGAAATGGGAAAATTGAGGCTATAACTGGGCGGGAATTGGGGACGGACCCCTATTCCCGAAGTTAAGTTTCGATTTCCGAGTTGCATTGCTCCGATTATATTATCGGCGGACGAAATGGGCGTTCCCTACACAGCACACGGGGACGTTCCTCCGAAGGCGGTGCATCCCCATGGCGCACGAATAGACTCGCCATTGCTTAGCAAAGAAACGGGAAAAATGAGGCTATAACTGGGCGGGAATAGGGGACGGACCCCTATTCCCTGTTATCGGCTTGGAGCACCGACAAATTTTGACCGTTCGGCAGTTCTTATTGCTCCCTTCATCTCCCACTGGGAGCGGTCGAAAACGATCATCGCTGCGCTCAGACAATTAAAACAAAAGAACGGGAGAGCGATTGCTCTCCCGTTGGTGTTTAAGTTAGTTTTTTTCAAGGTGCTTAAGTGCGTATTGGCAGCACTGGATAACAAGCTGATTTAAAGAAATATCTTTTTCCTGAGCAAGCTGTTCAAGTTCGTTTACCAATTCAACAGGCATTCTGAAAGTTTTATTAGTATGTTCAGGCTTTGTAACTTTAAACATTCTTATCACCTCAATACTATTGTACTTTAATTATTCAAGATAATATACACTGAAATACACAAGTAAAAATATCTTGCAAAATATCTTGCAAATTGTTATAATACAAGTGACAAAAATTTTTGGAGGTAACTATATAATGAAAACAAAAAGAATAATTAGTTTAATGCTTGCGTTTTTGATGATGATAAGCGTCTGCGCAGGTATGTCGTTCACCGCAAATGCAGCTATGGCTGACGAAGCGGAAAACTATGAAATGGGAACTTGGTATGTGGGAGGAACCAACGGAAAGGCATCACATAGATATTTTAAAATAGTAATTAATGAAAAATCATATGTTTCACTTGATGCTTTAACAGATGCCAATAAAATGTGGTTCGATATCTTTGATGCAAACGGAAACAATGTTATGAAGGACAGCGACCTTGGTTGGAAAGATAATAAAACTACTGAGTGGAGAGAAGGTCATTGCGGAAGATTTTTATCGGCAGGAAATTATTATTTAGATATATATTTCTATGCTGGAAATATATCTTTCAAATTCTTTGTTCAAGCCGAAAAGCAGATTAAAATGCCTAAGGGCAAAATAACATCTCTTAAAAGTTCAAAAGCAGGTAAATTCACTGTTAAATGTGATAAAGCAACAAATGCTATAGGCTACCGTATAACATACTCAACTGATGAAAGATTTAAAAAGAACACAAAGACTGTTAAATCTGCAAGCGTTACAAAAACTATCAGCAAACTCAAAAAGGGCAAGAGATACTATGTTAAAGTCTGCCCGTATACAGTTTATGACGACGGAACTTATGTCTACGGTCAGAATTCTCTGCCAAAATCAGTTTATGTTAAGAAGTAAATAAGTTCGGAGCGAAGCGACCCGACAACTCGGAGCTCGGAACTCGCAACTCGAAACTATATATTGTATACCAAACGGATATTTGTATCAAAATATCCGTTTATTTATTGTTTGTGCATTTTTAACGAATTTTCAAAATCATTTTTGTAAAATAGCACGAAAAAAATAATTTACATTTTTTCCAAAAAAATGCTTGACAAGCGCTTTTTTATATAATATAATAGCCGAGCGTGTGAACTCTTATATATTTAATATATATAAGGAGTGTTGCACAACCAGATATGCGATGATGCCGGAGGTTGCGCGTAACCCAGCGGGAATTTCGGCGGAGTATGTCCGATTTAAAACCGGGCGAAACTAATCTGAGAAATGTGTTTTAAAAATGACTTGCGAACGTTTTTAAAATTCAAAGCGCGTCCGAATGATTGACATTCGGTTTAATTAATGAAACGAATGGAAACACACGGAATCGTTGTTAAATTTATCAGATAACTCGCACCACAAAATTTCATGGAGGAAATTAGAATGGCAGCAAGTAAAGTAAAAATCAGAATCCGCCTCAAGGGCTATGATCACTCACTCGTTGATCAGGCGGCGGAAAAAATTGTTGAAACTGCAAAGAGAACAGGCGCACAGGTAAGCGGTCCTATCCCGCTTCCGACTGAAATCGAGAAGGTAACAATCCTTCGCGCTGTTCATAAGTATAAGGACAGCCGTGAGCAGTTTGAACAGAGAACACACAAAAGACTCATCGACATTCTCAGACCGTCAAACAAAACAGTTGAGGCTCTGACAAGTCTTGAGCTCCCGGCAGGCGTAGACATCGAAATCAAATTATAATCGTTGCAAGCGCAGGCTGAGGTCATGTTGGGTGAAAATCCCAACCAATAACCAAAGGAGGAAATAAAATGAAGAAAGGTCTTATCGGAAAGAAGATTGGTATGACCCAGATCTTCGACGAGGCAGGTAACGCAGTTCCCGTAACAGTTGTTGAAGCAGGTCCTTGCGTAATCACTCAGAAGAAAACAATGGAGAACGATGGCTATGAAGCAGTTCAGGTAGGTTTCGGCGATGTTAAAGTAAGCAGAGTCAACAAGCCTATGAAGGGCCACTTCGATAAAAACAACGTTGCTCCGAAGAAAACACTCAAAGAGTTCCGTCTTGAAGACATCTCGGCTCTCAATGTCGGCGACATCCTTAAGGCAGACACATTTGCCGCAGGCGACATCGTTGATGTTAAAGGAACCAGCAAGGGTCACGGAACAGCCGGCGCAATCAAGCGTTGGAACTTCGCAAGACTCCGTATGAGCCACGGTACAGGTCCTAACCACCGTCACGCAGGTTCTCTCGGCGCTTGTTCAAGCCCTTCAAGAGTTTTCAAGGGAAAGAAAATGGCAGGTCACTACGGCCACGAAACAGTAACAATTCAGAACCTCAAGATTGTTAAGGTTGATGTTGAAAACAACCTTATCGCAATCAAGGGTGCAATCCCCGGTCCCAAGGGCGGAATTGTTGTTATCGCAGACGCGGTTAAAGCATAACGAAAGGAGAGTATGAAATATGGCACAGGTTCAGGTTTATAACCAGGAAGGAAGAAAAACTTCCAAATTAGAACTTGCAGATTCAGTATTCGGCATTGAGCCAACTGCTAATGCAATGCATCTTGCTGTTGTTAGCTATCTTGCTAATCATCGTCAGGGCACACAGTCAACTCTCACTCGTTCTGAAGTAAGCGGTGGCGGTGCTAAGCCCTGGAGACAGAAGGGAACAGGCCGTGCTCGTCAGGGCTCAACAAGAAGCCCTCAGTGGACACACGGCGGAATCGCTCTTGGTCCTAAGCCAAGAAAGTATAAGGTTGACCTTAATAAGAAGGTTAAAAGACTCGCAATGAAATCTGCTCTTTCAAGCAAGGTTGCAAGCGAGGAAATGATGGTATTAACCAAGGTTGAGCTTGAAGAAATCAAAACAAAGGCAATTGTTGAGATGCTCTCAAAGCTCAAGGCTGCAAAGAAGGCTCTTATCGTAACTGCAGATACAGACGAAAAGATTTATAAGAGCGCAAGAAACATTGAAGGCGTTAAGGTTGTAACAGTAAACACACTTTGCGTTTACGATATTCTCAACTGCGATTCTTTCATCGTTCTTAAGGATGCGGCAAAGAAAATTGAGGAGGTATATGCATAATGAAAACTGCTCATGACATTATTCTTAAGCCTGTAATCACTGAGGAATCAATGGCAGGACTTATGGTAAAGAAATATACCTTCAAGGTTGCTAAAGACGCAAACAAGATTGAAATTGCAAAGGCAATTGAAGAGGTTTTCCCCGGCACAAAGGTTGCAAAGGTAAACACAATGCACGTTCGCGGTCAGAAGCGCCGTCAGGGTTACAATGTCGGCTACACTCCTTCATGGAAGAAGGCTATTGTAACTCTCACAGAGGATTCAAAGGAAATTGAATTCTTCAATGATATGATGTAAAAGATTATATAATATATACCTATTATATAAAGCGACTTAAATAACTTGCGGATGATGAGGTATGAAAGGTGCCATCCTTTCGCAAAGTTATCCGCATATAAGGAGATTAATAATGGCAGTAAGAAATTATAAGCCGACAACACCTTCAAGGCGTAATATGTCGGTAATCGATTATTCTTCTTTATCTAAGGTTGCTCCCGAGAAATCACTTCTTGAACCTCTTAACAAGAAGTCGGGCCGCAATTCATACGGAAGAATTACAGTTCGTCACCGCGGAGGCGGAAACAGAAGAAAGTATCGTATAATCGATTTCAAGAGAAATAAGTTCGATGTTCCTGCAACAGTTAAGACCATTGAATATGATCCTAACAGATCAGCTCACATCGCTCTTATCGAGTATACAGACGGAGTTAAGAGCTATATCACAGCTCCCGAAGGACTCAAGGTTGGCGACACAGTTGTTGCCGGAACAAATGTTGATATCGTAACAGGTAACGCTCTTCCTCTTGAGAATATGCCTGTTGGTACAATCGTTCACAATGTTGAGCTTTATCCCGGTAACGGCGCTCAGCTTGCAAGATCAGCAGGTAACAGCGCACAGCTTATGGCTCTTGAAGGACCTTATGCACTTTTAAGACTTCCTTCAGGCGAGCTCAGAAATGTTCCAAAGCAGTGCATCGCAACCGTTGGTGTTGTTGGCAATGCAGAACATGCAAACGTTAAAATCGGTAAGGCAGGAAGAAAACGCAACATGGGTTGGAGACCCACAGTTCGCGGTTCTGTTATGAACCCGAATGACCACCCCCACGGCGGTGGTGAAGGTAAGTCACCCATCGGACGCCCGGGACCGTGTACTCCTTGGGGTAAACCTGCTCTTGGTTACAAGACTCGTGCTAAGAAGAAAGCATCCAATAAGATGATTGTTCGCCGCAGAAACGGCAAATAAGAAGAAGGGAGAAGATTAAATGAGCAGAAGTGCTAAAAAAGGCTACTTTGTTGAGGAAAGCCTCATGAAGAAAGTAGAAGCTCTTAACGCAAAGGGCGACAAGCAAGTTATTAAGACTTGGTCAAGAAGTTCAACAATCTTCCCTGAGTTCGTTGGTCACACATTTGCTGTTCACGACGGAAGAAAGCATGTTCCTGTTTATGTAACAGAGGATATGGTTGGACACAAGCTCGGTGAGTTCGCACCGACAAGAACATTCAGAGGCCATGCCGGCTCTAAAACAGGTAAGTAATCGAAAGGAGAATATATGATGGAATCAAAAGCAACAGCAAAATATGTTCGTATTTCTCCGAGAAAGGTTCAGATTGTTCTGGATTTAATCAGAAATCAGCCTGCTGATAAGGCAATGGCAATTCTCAAGTTTACTCCAAAAGCAGCATGCGAGCCTGTTTCAAAGGTTCTCAAATCTGCAATGGCAAACGCTGAGAATAACTATAATATGGACATATCCAAATTATATGTAGCATACGCTCACGCAGCACCCGGTCCGATTCTTAAGAGAATTCAGCCGAGAGCTCAGGGCAGAGCATACAGAATCAACAAAAGAACATCACACATTACCCTTGTACTCAAGGAAATGGAAGACTAAGCGAGGAGGAAAAGTTAAATGGGACAGAAATGTAATCCAACCGGTTTAAGAATCGGCGTTATCAAGAACTGGGACTCTCGCTGGTATGCGAAGAAGGGCGAATTCGGCGATACACTTTATGAAGATTATAAGCTTCGTCAGTATCTTCTCAAGACCCTTTACAGCGCAGGTGTTCCGAAAATTGAAATTGAAAGAGACGCAAAGAGAGTAAGAATCAATATCCACTGTGCAAAGCCCGGTATGGTTATCGGTAAGCAGGGTGCAGAGATTGAAAAGCTTAAGGCAATCTGCGCAAAGAAGCTCGGCAAGGATGTAAACGAAGTTTTCATCAACATTGTTGAGATTAAGCAGCCCGACCTTAATGCAACTCTTGTTGCTCAGTCAATTGCTCAGCAGCTTGAAAGACGTGTTGCTTTCAGAAGAGCTGTTAAGGGAGCAATCAGAAACACAATGCGCCTTGGCGCACGCGGAATCAAAATCCAGGTTTCAGGAAGAATCGGCGGTGCGGAAATCGCTCGCAGCGAAACCTATAAGGAGGGAACAATTCCGCTTCAGACAATTCGTGCTGATATCGACTACGGTACTGCAGAAGCAGCAACAACCTACGGAAGAATCGGTATCAAGGTATGGATTTATCAGGGCGAGGTTCTCAGAGAATCACGCAACAACAACCGCAGAAGAAGACCAAATCGCAAGGAAGGGGGAAATAAATAATGCTCTTACCTAAGCGCGTTAAGCACAGAAAGCAGCACAGAGGCCGTATGACCGGAACTGCTTCAAGAGGCAACAAGGTAACTTATGGCGAGTGGGGACTTGCAGCAACTGAACCTGCATGGATAACAGCAGCTCAGATAGAGGCAGCCCGTGTTGCTATGACTCGTTACACAAAGCGTGGCGGTCAGGTTTGGATTAAGATTTTCCCTGACAAGCCGATTACAGCAAGACCTGCTGATACCCGTATGGGTAAAGGTAAAGGTAATGTTGACTACTGGGTAGCAGTAGTTAAACCGGGAAGAGTTATGTTTGAGCTCGGCGGAGTAAGCGAGGAGATTGCTCGCGAAGCTATGCGTCTGGCAGCAAACAAGCTTCCTATTAAATGTAAGTTTGTTAAAAAAGAAGAGGGAGGCGAGCAGTAATGAAAGCATCAGAAATCAGAGAGCTTTCTGCAGAACATAGAGCAAAGAAGCTTGTAGAGCTTAAAGAAGAGCTCTTCAACCTGCATTTCCAGTCAGCAATTAATCAGCTCGACAACCCTATGAGAATTAAAGCAGTCAAGAAAGATATTGCTCGCATCAAAACAGTTGAAAGAGCTATCGAACTTGAAGAAGCTAATTCCTAAGGAGGTAACGGATTATGGAAAGAAACCTCAGAAAAACTAAAATCGGAATTGTAAGCTCCGATAAGATGGATAAAACCGTAGTTGTTACCATCAAAGACAGGGTTAAGCACCCGCTTTACAACAAAATCGTTAATGAAACTGTTAAGTATAAGGCACACGATGAAAACAACGAGTGCGGCATTGGCGACAAGGTTCAGATTATGGAAACAAGAAAGCTTTCCAAGGATAAGAACTGGAGAGTTGTAAAGATTATTGAAAAAGCTAAATAGTCATTACGGCTTACAGCTTTTACCCCTTATATATAAAACATTATATATAGGGGGGCAAACAAATTGGTTACTATTAATTTAGTCATATTGAAAATAATAACTGCAAAAAGCAAAGTGTTATTTTGCAGTACGAAGGAGGAAAATGCTGTGATACAACAGGAAAGTCGTCTTAAAGTTGCAGACAACACAGGCGCTAAGGAAATTCTTTGCATCCGTGTTCTCGGCGGCTCAGGAAGAAAATATGCCAACATAGGCGACGTTATCGTTGCAAGCGTTAAGAAAGCTGCTCCGGGTGGCGTTGTTAAAAAAGGCGAAGTTGTTAAAGCAGTCATCGTTCGTACAACTAAAGGTGTACGTCGTGATGATGGTCAGTATATCCGTTTCGACGAGAATGCTGCCGTAATTATTCGTGAGGATAAAACCCCACGAGGCACCCGTATTTTTGGCCCCGTAGCAAGAGAGCTTCGTGATAAGGATTACATGAAGATTTTATCTCTCGCTCCGGAAGTACTTTAATGGAGGTGCGCAAAATGAGTAAAATGTTTGTTAAAACCGGTGATACCGTTCAGGTTCTTTCCGGTAAATCAAAAGGCGTAAGAGGCGAGGTTATCGCAGTAAGCCCTAAAGAGAACAAGGTTATCGTTAAAAAGGTACAGGTTGTTACAAAGCATGTTAAGCCCAGCAGAATGGGTGAGCAGGGCGGACTTGTTGAGGTTGAATCAGCTCTTTACGCTTCAAAAGTTCAGTTAGTATGCCCCAAGTGCGGTGAAGCAGTTCGCGTTGGTCACAAAAAGGGCGGAATCCGCGTTTGCAAGAATAAAGAATGCGGACACGAGTTTTAAGAAAGGGAGGACATAACAAATGGCAGCAAGGTTAAAAGAAACCTATAAGAGCGAAGTTGCTCCTGCATTGATGAAGAAATTCGAATACAAATCTGTTATGCAAATCCCGAAGCTTGACAAGATTGTTATCAATGTTGGTGCGGGCGAAGCTCGTGAAAATTCAAAAGTAATTGACGCTATTGTTTCCGATGTAACTCAGATTACAGGTCAGAAGCCCGTTATCTGTAAGGCAAAGAAATCAGTAGCTAACTTCAAACTCCGTGAGGGTATGCCAATCGGTGTTAAAGTAACTCTTCGCGGTGAGAGAATGTATGAATTCCTCGACAGATTCTTCAATCTCGCACTTCCCAGAGTTCGTGACTTCAGAGGAATTAATCCTAACTCCTTCGACGGCAGAGGAAACTATGCTATGGGCGTTAAGGAACAGCTTATTTTCCCTGAAATTGATTACGATAAGATTGATAAAATCCGCGGTATGGATATTATCATCGTAACAACAGCAAACACAGACGAAGAAGCAAGAGAGCTGCTCACTCTTATGGGCGCTCCGTTTGCAGAGTAAGGAGGGATTATCGTGGCTAAAACATCTATGAAAGTTAAGCAGCAGAAGCCTGCTAAGTACTCAACAAGAGCATATAACAGATGCAAAATCTGCGGTAGACCTCATGCTTATCTTCGTAAGTATGGCGTATGCAGAATCTGCTTCAGAGAACTTGCTCACAAGGGCGAGATTCCCGGAGTAAAGAAATCATCTTGGTAAACTGAGATTGCCGTAATAATATAAGGAGGAAATATCATGCATATTACAGACCCTATTGCTGATATGCTTACAAGAATTCGTAACGCAAATTCGGCAAAACACGAAACAGTAGATATTCCTGCATCAAATATGAAGAAGGCAATTGCTCAGATTCTTCTTGATGAAGGCTATATCGCATCATATAAAGTTATTGAAGACGAGAAACAGGGCGTTATCCGCGTAACTCTTAAGTATGGCGAAAACAAGACCCAGGTTATAACAGGACTCAGAAGAGTTTCAAAGCCTGGTCTTAGAATTTACTCAAATGTTGAGGATATGCCAAAGGTTATGAAGGGACTCGGAATCGCAATCGTTTCAACTTCAAAAGGTATAATGACAGACAGAGAAGCTCGCAAGCTTAACGTAGGCGGCGAAGTATTAGCATTTGTTTGGTAAGGAGGTGCAGTTAGGATGTCGCGTATAGGTTTAAAACCAATCGTAATTCCTGCCGGCGTTGATTTCAGCGTTGATGAGGCTAACACTGTAACCGTTAAGGGACCAAACGGTACTCTTACTCAGGATGTTAACAAAGACATCACGATTACTGTTAACGGCAGCGAGATTACATTATAGAGACCTTCAGATGATAAAGAGCATAGAAGTCTCCACGGACTTTACAGAGCTCTTATCGCAAATATGGTCACAGGTGTTACAGAAGGCTTCAAGAAAACTCTTGAGGTAAACGGTGTTGGATACAGAGTTCAGGCACAGGGCAGCAAGCTCACAATGAACCTCGGTTTCTCACATCAGGTTATTATGGACGCACCTGAAGGAATTAAGGTTGAATGCCCGAGTGCAAACTCAATAGTTATCAGCGGTGCTGATAAGCAGGCAGTTGGTCAGTTCGCAGCGCAGGTTCGCGAAAAGAGACCTCCTGAGCCGTATAAGGGCAAGGGAATCAAATATTCCGACGAGCATATTCGCCGTAAGGAAGGTAAAGCAGGTAAGAAATAAAGGAAGGAGTGAATTACAATGGTTTCAAGACAGGATTCTAACAAAGCAAGACAGAAGCGCCACACTCGTGTTCGCGCAAAAATCAGCGGAACAGCAGATTGCCCGAGACTCAACGTATATCGCTCCCTCAGCAATATTTATGTTCAGCTCATTGATGATGTTAAGGGCGAAACAATTGCTCAGGCATCAACAGTTGAGAAGGAATTTACTGAGTACGGCGGAAATGTTGAAGCAGCTAAGGCTGTTGGTAAGAAATTAGCAGAGAGAGCCACCGCAAAGGGCATTGAAGAATGCGTATTTGACCGTGGCGGTTACGTTTATCACGGACGCGTTGCAGCAGTTGCAGACGGCGCTCGTGAAGGCGGATTAAAGTTCTAAAGAAGGGAGTAATATTATGAATAATAAGATTGACGTATATTCAATGGAACTTGAAGAAAGAGTTGTTGCTATCAACCGTGTTTCAAAGACCGTTAAGGGTGGTAGAATTTTCAAATTCTCGGCACTCGTAGTTGTTGGCGACGGAAACGGCCTCGTTGGTTTTGGTATCGGTAAATCCGGTGAAGTTCCGGATGCTATCCGCAAGGGCATTGAGGACGCAAAGAAAAATATCATTAAGGTTTCACTCAGAGGAACAACTATTCCTCATGAAATCAAAGGTAAGTTCGGTGCAGGTGAGGTTCTTCTTATGCCCGCTCCGAAAGGTACCGGAGTTATTGCCGGCGGACCTGTTCGTGCCGTTGTTGAAACAGTGGGAATCAAGGATATCCGTACAAAGGCAATTCGTTCAAATAATCCTTGCAATGTAGTTAGAGCAACAATCAATGGCTTAAGCCAGCTTCGCACTGCTGAAGAGGTTGCTGCTGTAAGAGGCAAGGGTGTTAAAGAAATATTAGGTTAAGGAGGGGTTTAGTATGGCAGATGTTAAAATCAAGCTTTCAAAGAGCTTAATCGGCTGTAAGAAGGATCAGATTGCCACAGCCCACTCGCTTGGTCTTCGTAAAATAGGCAATGTTACGGTTCAGCCCGACAATGCCCAGACTCAAGGTAAAATCAAGAAGATTTCTCACCTTGTAACAATCGTAGAAGAATAAGGGGAGGTGCTCTGATGAAATTACATGAACTTTCTCCTGCTGAGGGCTCAAAGAAGGCTGTTAAAAGAATTGGCAGAGGCGCAGGCTCAGGTCAGGGAAAAACAGCAGGTAAGGGTCAGAAGGGTCAGAAATCTCGTTCTGGCTACAGCAGACGTCCAGGCTTTGAAGGCGGTCAGATGCCGCTTCAGAGAAGACTTCCTAAGAGAGGTTTTAACAATATTTTTGCAACAGAGTATGCAACAGTTAATGTTTCTTCTCTTAACGAAAGATTTGAAGACGGCGCAACCGTTGATGCACAGAGCCTTATCGATTGCGGACTCATCAAGAAAACTCTTGACGGAGTTAAGGTTCTCGGCAAAGGCGAAATTACTAAGGCATTAACAGTAAAGGTTGACGCAATCAGCGAATCAGCAAAAAATAAGATTGAAGCAGCCGGCGGAAAGGTGGAGGTGCTTTAAATGATTAAAACTATCATTAATGCATTTAAAATCCCCGAAATTCGCAAAAAGCTTCTTTTCACCGCTTTTATCATCCTCATTTTCAGAATCGGCTCAGTTATTCCTGTTCCGTTTCTCAACATCGTTGAAGAGATTGAAGTTGGTAAAGGTAATTCAATTTTAACTTATCTCAGCTTGATGACGGGTAGCGCGTTCACATACGGAACTATTTTCGCTATGTCAATCACTCCCTACATCAACGCATCAATCATTATGCAGCTCCTTGCCGTTGCAATCCCTGCTCTGGAAAAACTTCAGAAAGAGGGAGAGGAGGGCAAGAAGAAGATAACAACTATAACAAGATTTGTTACTGTTGGACTTGGTGTTCTTCAGTCACTTGCTTATTTCTTCTTCCTTCGTTCAAGCGGATATCTTATGACAGATGCAAACGGAGCAGCATTTACAGGCTTTGACGCAGTTTTCCAGGCAGTTGTTATTATCGCTGTTTTAACTGCAGGAACAGCCGTTATTATGTGGCTTGGTGAACAGATTACAATTGACGGTATCGGAAACGGTATTTCAATCATCCTTTTCGCAGGTATCGTATCTCGTTTCCCAACGCTTATCAGACAGTTATTCCAGTATCTCCAGACAGGCAGACTCGTTTATAAGATTCTTGTTCCTGTTGTTATCGTAATCTTCTTCTTTATGATTGCGTATATCGTTTTACTGGACAATGCAGAAAGAAGACTTCCGATTCAGTATGCAAAGCGTGTTGTCGGAAGAAAGATGTATGGCGGACAGAATACTCATATGCCGATTAAAATCAATATGAGCGGCGTTCTTCCAATCATCTTTGCATCATCCATTCTTTCACTTCCCGGAACTGTTCAGATGTTCTTAAAGAATCAGCCCGCTGAGGATTCCTTCTGGGGCAAGTTCTTTGATGCATTCCAGGGTGATTCATGGGTATATGCAGTTCTCTACTTCTTACTCATTATATTCTTTGCTTATTTCTACAGTACAATTCAGTACAACCCAATTGAAATGGCAAACAATCTTCGCAAAAACAACGGCGCAATTCCGGGTATCAGACCGGGCAGACCGACATCGGATTATATCTTCAGAATTTTATCAAGACTCACCCTCATCGGTGCGCTTATGATTTCCGTTGTTGCTCTTTTCCCGATTGTTTACTCACTTATCTGCGAAGCTGCAATTCCTCCTCTTCAGGAGGGCGGCGAAGGCGGCGGAATGAGCATCAGCCTCGGCGGTACATCGCTTATCATTTTGGTTGGTGTTGCTCTTGAAACAGTTCGTCAGCTTGAATCTCAGATGATGATGCGTCACTACAATGGCTTCCTTGACTAAGAGAGGAGATAGGAATTTATATGAAACTCATTCTTTTAGGCGCTCCGGGTGCAGGTAAGGGCACTCAGGCGGAAAAGATTTGTGAAAGATATAATATTCCGGCAATTTCAACCGGAAATATTATTCGTGCCGCACTTAAAAACGGCACTGAAATGGGCTTAAAGGCTAAATCCTATATGGATGCAGGTCAGCTCGTTCCGGATGACGTTGTTATCGGAATCATCCAGGACAGACTTAAGGAAGACGATTGTAAAAACGGATTTATTCTTGACGGTTTTCCGAGAACCATTCCTCAGGCTCAGGCGCTTGAGGATATGGGAATCGAGATTGACAAGGTTGTTGATATCGAGGTTTCGGATGAAACCATAACATCAAGATTATCCGGCCGCAGAGTTTGCGAAAAATGCGCAAATTCATATCATATGATTTACAAAACCCCTAAGGTTGAGGGAATCTGTGATGCGTGCGGCGGCAAATTAATTCAGCGAAAAGACGACGCGCCCGAAACCGTTAAGGCCCGTTTGGTTGAATACCATGCTATGACTGAGCCGCTCAAGGATTTCTATGAAAAACTCGGAAAGCTCAAAATAGTTGAGGGTCAGGAAGAGGTTAAGGAAACAACAAAGCTCGTCTTTGAAGCATTGGAGGATTAACATGATAGTGCTTAAAAGCAGCCGTGAGCTTGAACTTATGAGGGAAGCTTGCAAAATTTCTGCCGAGGCGCTTCAGGTGGCAGGAGAAGCAGTAAAACCGGGTGTTTCAACCTATGAGATTGATAAAATCGCTCACGACTTTATCATCAAACAGGGTGCGAAGCCTAATTTTCTGGGATACGGCGGATTTCCTGCTACCGCATGTATATCTATAAATGATGAAGTTATTCACGGTATTCCGAGCAAGAAACGAATCGTTAAAGAAGGCGATATCGTCAGCATAGATCTCGGAGCTGTTAAAAACGGCTATAACGGCGATAATGCTGCAACATTTATCTGCGGGACTTGCTCTCCCGAGGTAGAGCGGCTGGTGCAAACGACTAAAGAGGCTCTTGCAAAGGGCATTGAAAAGGCGGTTGTCGGCGGCAGAATCGGCGATATAGGATGGGCAGTTCAAAGCTACTGCGAGGAGCGTGGCTTCTCAGTGGTAAGAGATTTTGTTGGTCACGGAGTCGGAACAAAGCTTCATGAAGAACCGAGCGTACCAAACTTCGGACACGCAGGACGCGGTATCCGACTATTACCCGGAATGACATTGGCAATTGAACCGATGATTAATCTGGGAACCTATAAGGTTAAAACGCTTTCAGACGGATGGACTGTTAAAACGCTTGACGGCAAGGCGTCGGCTCATTTTGAGAATACGATTGCTGTTACAGGAAACGGTCCGGTTATCCTAACGAAGATTTAATTGCAATTGCAAAATAATTAATGTGATTCCAGTTAATAGAGTGAAATTCACTATTAAGCATCAATCGTTATAATTTAAGCGAGGTATAAGATGTCTAAGTCAGATATGATAGAAGTTGAAGGTACTGTGGTTGAAGCGCTCCCTAACACAACATTTAAGGTTTCGCTTCAAAACGGCCACATTATTACAGCACACATCAGCGGAAAACTGAGAATGAACAATATTCGAATTCTTCCCGGTGATAAAGTAACAATGGAAATGTCACCGTACGATTTAACAAAGGGTCGTATTATCTGGCGTTCCAAGTAAATTATTAGGAGGATTTTTCAAATGAAAGTCAGACCTTCTGTAAAGAAAATTTGCGAAAAGTGCAAAGTTATTAAAAGAAATGGAAAAGTAATGGTTATCTGTGAAAATCCAAAGCACAAACAGCGTCAGGGTTAACCTGAACTATTAATCGGAGGTAAATTTTAATATGGCACGTATTTCTGGTGTTGACTTACCTAATGACAAAAGAGTTGAAATCGGTCTTACCTATATTTTCGGTATCGGCCGCACAACTGCTAAAAAGATAATTGAGGCAACAGGCGTTGATCCGGATACTCGCTGCAGAGATTTAACTGAAGAAGATGTTAAGAAACTCAGCGACTATATCACCAACAACTTAAATGTTGAAGGTGACCTTCGCAGAGATATTCTTCTTGACATCAAGAGACTTCAGGAAATCAACTGCTACAGAGGAATCCGTCACAGAAAGGGACTCCCTGTAAGAGGCCAGACCTCAAAGAACAACGCAAGAACCCGCAAAGGTCCTAAGAAGACCATTGCAAATAAGAAAAAGTAAGATAGGAGGAAACAGTATATGGCTACAAAGAAGCAAGCTTCTACACGCAAAAGGCGTGAGAAGAAGAATATTGAGCGCGGTGTTGCTCATATTCAGTCAACCTTCAACAACACAATTGTAACTATTTCGGATACACAGGGTAATGCTGTTTCTTGGGCATCAGCCGGCGAAATGGGATTTCGTGGCTCGAAGAAGTCCACTCCTTATGCAGCTCAGACCGCAGCTGAAACAGCTGCTAAGATTGCAACCGACCATGGTATGAAAACTGTTGAAGTTTATGTTAAGGGTCCGGGCGCAGGAAGAGAAGCTGCAATAAGAGCACTTCAGACAGCAGGGCTTGATGTAACAATGATCAAGGATGTTACTCCTATCCCACACAACGGCTGTCGTCCGCCAAAGAGACGCCGCGTTTAATTTATAAGTTGGAGGAAATTTAAGATGGCAATTAACAGACAGCCTGTTGCAAGAAGATGTAAGAAATATGATATTTCTCCTTCTGTTTTAGGTTATTCAAACAAAACCACTTATAGAAACTCAAACACAAACCGCAGAAGAAAAGCAAGCGAATACAGCCTTCAGTTAAACGAAAAGCAGAAGGTTAAGTTCATCTACGGCATTCTTGAGAAGCAGTCTCGCCGCATTTATGAGGAAGCTGAAAGACTTCCGGGCGTAACAGGTGAGAATATGGTTATGCTTCTTGAAACCCGCCTTGACAATGTTGTTTATCGTCTTGGTCTTGTTAAAACAAGAAAGATGGCTCGTCAGCTCGTTTCTCATGCACATTTTCTTGTTAACGGCAAAAAGGTTAACATCCCTTCTTACAGAGTTAAGGTTGGAGATGTTATCTCTGTTCGTGAAAAGAGCAAGGACATTGATATCTTTAAGGCAGTTAAAGAAGAAGGTCCTTCACAGTTAGTTCCTAAGTGGTTAGAAATGAATCAGGAAGACCTCTCCGGAAAGGTACTTGCCCTTCCAACAAGTGAAGATCTTGATTACGAATTACAATATAATCTTATCGTTGAGTTCTATTCTAAGTAAGGCATAGTTATAGTTTTATTTAGTAAGACAAAACAAGTTTAGGAGGCTATTAAATGATCGAAATTGATAAGCCTAATATCGAAATAGTAGATTTATCTACTCAGGGAAGCAGAAGCGTCGGAAGATTTGTTGTTGAACCTCTTGAGAGAGGCTTCGGAACAACTCTCGGAAATTCAATGAGAAGAGTTCTTCTCTCCTCACTTCCGGGCTACGCTATTACTTCCGTTAAGATTGATGGTGTTTTACACGAGTTTTCAACAATTCCTCATGTTAAAGAGGATGTTACGGAGATCGTTCTTAACCTTAAAAATGTTATTCTTAAGATTCACGACGAGAATCCTAAGACTCTCTATATTGATGCAAGCGGTGAAGGTGAAATAACAGCGGGCGACATCAAACACGACGCTGATGTTGAAATCCTTAACCCCGAGCTTCACATTGCATATCTTGATGAAGGTGCAAGCGTTATTATGGAGCTTACTGCAGACAACGGAAGAGGATATGTCCCCTGCGACAGAAACAAGCAGTTGATGGACCTCCCTATCGGAACAATTGCGATAGACTCCATTTACACTCCTGTTCTTAAGGTTAACTACACTGTTGAAAACACCCGTGTTGGCCAACAGACCGATCTTGATAAATTGATTCTTGATGTTGAAACAGACGGAACTATTCCTGCTGATGAAGCAGCGTCTCTTGCTGCAAAGATTCTCAACGAGCATCTCAATCTCTTTGTAGACCTTTCTGAAGAAATGGGCAACGCAGAGATTATGGTTGAAAAGGATGATGACGGAAAAGAAAAGGTTCTTGAAATGACTATTGAAGAGCTTGACCTTTCAGTTCGTTCATTCAACTGCTTGAAGAGAGCAGGAATCAACACAGTTGAAGATTTGATCGGTAAATCCGAAGAAGATATGATGAAAGTCAGAAACCTTGGCCGCAAGTCGCTCGACGAAGTTGTCGGCAAGCTTGCATCCCTTGGCTTCAGACTTAGCAAGGAAGAGGATTAAAGACTTAAAGGACTAAAGGAGGTAAACTTCTATGCCAGGTAGCAGAAAACTGGGCAGACCTACTGATCAGAGAAGGGCAATGCTCAGAGGATTAGTTACTTATCTTTTAGAAAACGGCAAAATAGAAACAACCGTTACAAGAGCAAAGGAAGTTCGTGCATTAACCGAGAAAATGATTACCCTCGGCAAAAATGACACTCTTCATTCAAGAAGACAGGTTCTTGCTTATGTTACTAAAGAAGATACCGTTAAAAAGCTTTTTGATGAAATTGCTCCAAAATATGAAGATAGAAACGGCGGATATACTCGCATAATCAAAACAGGCCCTCGCCGCGGCGATGCAGCTGAAATGTGTATTATCGAATTAGTATAACCCCAATATGAAAAACGCTTGGTTTACCAAGCGTTTTTTTAATGCATAATGCAAAGCGGGAATAGGGGACGGACCCCTATTCCCATAGTGAAATAACTTCGTTGTGAAATATTGCTT
>JAFUZY010000048.1 GCA_017476375.1 Eubacterium sp. | reverse complement strand
GCTGTATCCGGAGATACCGCCCCTGTGCGGGTCTTTGTCACCGGAATTGACCGAGGCGTTCTGCGTGCAATGCTCAAGGTAGCCGCCGTATGCGATGGCGCCGACAATACCGCCCTCACGGTAATCCGTGGCGTTTGTAATTGTTACCTCGCTATAGATATTATAAAGATGTCCTGCCTGAAGGATTCCGACCACGCCGCCAATATGGTCGTCGCCGGATACTGTTCCTTTCACCGCAAGATTACAGATGGAGCCGCCTTCCACACCGCCGAACAGAGCGTTAAAGTCATCGCCGGTTGTTCGTGAAAGACCGACAATGGCGTGCCCGTGACCGTTAAAGCTGCCACGGAACGTGTGCCCCTGATAACCAATGGGAATCCAGTCGATTCCTGCAAGGTTGATGTCGCGGGTCAGGTGGATTGTTTTGCCCTTCATTTCATAATTGTTGTTTACAAGCGAAGCCAGACCGCCGAAGTCCGAGGCGCTGTTAATATAAAGGTCAGTATCCTTTGCGTGCTTGTGGTACCAATCCACCGTTCTGGAGCCGTTCCATACGTCCCAATCTGTTCCGCTGCAATCCTTACGCGTAGCGCCCCAGTCGCTCATTTGCTCAACAGTAGAAGTGTGAACAAAGCGAAATCGCTGATTGTTATTTCTGTTTTGCGAACACAGTATAACCTTTGTGCCGTTATTCCGGTTTGCCCCCTGAACGTCCCAGACAAAGGAGTCGTTGAGTTTGCTGTGAAGCGAATAGGTGCCGTCGTTCATATCCTCCAGTCGCCAGAGCTGACGGTCGGAGCCGTCGTATGTATTCACCTCAAGTTTCTGGTCTGTAACGGCGTTGCCGTTTGGAACCTCAATCACTTTTTCGCTTTTCTTTGATTTGATATAGTAAAAGTCGCCCTCTTTGCCAAGAGTCCACATCTGGTTGGTTTTACGACCTGTTTTATAAATCTGAACATCTTTTAAGTTAGTACCGTGCAGGTCAACCGAAGAGCAGCCCGCACTACACGGCACGATGGAGTATTCCTCGTCAAGCCCCCAACGCTCGAGGTCGGTTGCCTCGTCAAAGCACCGGTTGTTTCTGCCGCATTATCAGTTCCCTGTGCGGCAAGTGCCGAAATGGTGAAGGAGGACAGCATCAGAAGGAGCGCCATGAAAAGCGCAGTTATTCGTTTTTTCATGTCGTTCCCTCCACCTTGACGGATTTCTTTTTGACAATAATCTTTTTGTAAATAACTAACGCAAACGCTGCCGCTATTACTGCAATGCCCGCAATGAGTGCAACTCCGCCCTGCTTGCCAAATACGGACGCCTGGAATTTGTTGGAGCGTTCGCTGCGCTGCGTGCGCTCAACATAGGGCGAATCAGAGAATTCGTTACGCATGCCTGTGAGTCTGAACGCCTCCTCGGGCAGCCCGTCACGGGCGGTAAGCATTGTGAGTTTGATATATTTAGCCGAATCGGAGTTCTCCTCTTCCGGTTCTGCTGTTGTTTCTTCCTTTGATGTAGTTTCTTTTGTTGTAGTTTCTTTTGTTGTAGTTTCTTTTGTTGTTTCTTCTTTCTGCTCCTGTGTTGCAGGTTCAGTCGTCCCTTCAGATTCCTCGCCGGCATCTTCTGCTTCGCTCTCTGCGTCTGCTTCATCAGCATTTGCCGTTGTTTCCTCTTGTGAACTTTGAGTTGTGGTTTCCTCTTTTTCAACCACTTTTATTTCTTTGGCAGCAGTTGCCGACTGTGCAAAACTGTTCAGCAGACGAACAGGAATTTTCGTGCAAACGGTTTGGTCCTGCCAAAGTGTTTCATACAGGTCTTCGTTCATACTGTATGTATACGCCGTGGTGACGCCGGGGGAGAAGAAGTAGGCGTTCGCCCAGGTGCCGAGAAGGAAATTCTGCGCCTCCTTCGTTTTTTCCGCATAGAGCATAGAAATGGGATTGCCTGCGTCAGAATCCTTTGTTCTGTAAATATAATATGATTCTTTCGCCTTGACCGGCTTGCTTGAAATTCTGACATATTCCGCGCCCGAAATGCTTACAGCCGCCGCGGTAACATTCTTTGATTTTTTTGACGCTTCGTCAACAATCTGCGACTTTTCAAGTTCTTTGACTGTTTTTTCGGACACCGCGGTAATATTGGTCACCGCTTTTTTGGGGTCTGCCGTTCGTTCGTATACGATTATGGTATAAGTGTCGGGCGAGTTGTCAATATCGCCTTCGACATAATAATTGTAGCCGCGCTCGCATGCCGTATAGACAGCGTTCCACTTGTCCTTGTCCGTAACAATTCCAACTTCGCTGATGTACGGGCGTACAATACCGTCGCGTATCTGTGCGAGATAAACCACACTTTTTTCGCTGTTGCTCTCAAGGTCGGCGGGAGTGCCCTTCGGTGTGCGGACAATTTCCGCGCCGTCGTTTGTGATGGGATACAAAGTGTCCTTTTCCGCCGCGCTGGCGCGAAGAACATCTATTCCGACAATCGGATTTCCCGCGTGCTTGTCACGGGTTGCATAAATGCATCCGCTTTTGCCGCCGAGCCCTTTGTCCACGTCGGTGTGGCTCACGCAGCTATACTTGATTCCGTCTGAATCCGTAACGGTATCACCTTCGTCTGACGAAACGACAATATTTGTAATCGGGTCACCCGTATTCGTTTTGTATGCAAGATACACCTGCTTTTCGGCATCGGAGGTTATATTCAGACCAACCATCATAACAGACCAGCCGTCTTTCTCGAGTTTGTCTATTGCTCCTTCGCCCGATTCCACACGGAGTTCGGTTATATATCGCTGTTTGGTGTTGGCAGCGCTTACCGGAGAAACTGACGGGACAACAAGCATTACCGCCAAAAACGCAGTGAAAAGCAATGAGACAATCCGTCTGCAAATATTTTTTTTATTCATAGAAATCACCGTGAAATACAGAACACTTCACAAACAGGGAAATTTCCGTTTTGCATTCGCGCCTGTCCTTTCTGAAAAAAGTTTTGACCAAATACCCGTCAAAGACAGAAAATCAAGAGGTTTTTTCTCTTTTTGTTCCGGTCAGAAGCAGCACCGGAACATATGTTATGATAGGCAAAACGATGCCGACATAATGGTATTTGGACTGCACAAGTAGATTGTAAGTTGAGTGATAGATTATCGCCGCGCTGAGCAGAGCGAATGTACCGCAATAGAATAACTTGCGGCGCTTTTTGATATATGATATTCCCCATCCTACCATAACGGTACAGATGCCGTGAACGAGTCCCGAACCGAAACCGCGCACCAGCGCCCACAGGATGGACACATTTTCACTATTCTGCGTCAGAACGACAACATTCTCCAGCACTGCAAAGCCAACGCCAACGGCATACGCACACGAAATCAGCGTACGGCGGTCATCGGAAACCATAATTGCAAAATAGAGAATCGGCAGCGCCTTTACTATTTCTTCAGTGACAGGAGTAATTGTTGTTGTGACATAAAAAATATCGTTATGAAACTTTCTCAAAAGAAGGCTGTTGAGTTCGGATACAAATAAGCATGAAAAAATACCCACAATCATAAATATCATAATTCGGCGGGTTTTCTTTTCCATCAACGGCAGCATCAAAACAAGCGATACTGACAGGCAGATAAAAGCAATATAGGTCAGGTTGTCCATTTTTTCACACCTCTTTCCAGAATCGGTAAAATCGCCAAAAGCACAGCAAACTGAAGAACACATACCGCAACAGCAAAAAACGCCGGGAGGTTAAAGCTCTTAACCAGCATCTCGAGCATACACAAAAGTGCATACACAAGAGCGAGCAGGTTATAGCTGCGTATTGACCTTATCAAGCCGTAGTCAATATCGTTAATAATCAAATGTTTCAGATGGAAATATGACGCCTGTGCGATGAACACCGCTTCCACGCCAAACCACAGAGTTGTTTTGCTGATGCCCTTTGCCGCAACAAGCACAAACCAGAGCGCTGCCACAACTAAAGGCGCCGCAAAAGAGATGATTCTCGTTTTGCGAAATTCTGGGAAGTGGTCGTCGACGATGGAGTCCATCTGCCCAAAATTTGCGCTGAAAAGGAACAGAAAACTGCCGATAACTCCAAGCATACCGACATTGAAACCGTCGTTCAGAGTTCCTGTTACCAGTAACTGCAGTGTTTCAAAAAGTCGTCCGAGCATTGCGCATCCTACAGCAAAAACTATCATCCTTACATAAAGCGCCGATTTGTTGCGGAAAAACCGAACCACGCCATAGGTGAATCCAATTCCCGATGCAATCGTAAGTGCAAGCGATGTATACAAATACATTTTTAAAAGCCCCCTTTGCCTGTCGCTTTGTATTTTATTGTCCAAAAGAAAATTCTTTTTATTTTTTTCGATTTGTGATATAATTATAAAATCTAATAATTATATTTTTTCTCATCATATCATATTTGTATGCGAACTTCAATAATCAATATCGCCCAAATTTGTAGCCAAAACTACAAAGCGATTACGTTTTGTAAACATATTTATGCCAGCAGAAAGCGAGAAGTCGAAGATGAATAAGAAAATAGACCCGCGGACACAAAAAACGAGAAAATCCCTGCAGGATGCACTGTCAGTGCTCCTGGCGGAAAAGGCGCTGCGCAAAATCACTGTTCAGGAGGTTGCCGACATCGCGCATGTCAACCGCGTAACTTTTTACAAGCACAACCGGGATATTTACGATTTATATGAGCAGATGGAAAAGGACGTCCTCGCCGAGCTCGGTATGCTGATTCTTGATTATCAAAACAAAATAAAGCCTGATTTTTGCTATGCCCTGATTGATTATATAGAGAAAAATCCTAAAATATTCAAGATGATTTTCAGCCCTCATAACACGGGCGAGATGCGTGATAAATTCTGTAAAATGGTCGAGGGATTATTCCGACTGATGCAGACCGAGAAGAATAACACGCAGTTAAATGATGTTAAAATCGACTATTACACCACCTATCAATCCAAGGCGTTTGTCGCCCTGCTCGAAAAATGGGTGCAGGAGGACTTTGTGCAGTCAAGAGATTTCATCATCAAAACCGCCGCCGAATTTGACACACATACAGAGGAATTAATTGCCAATCTTTATTCATAATGATCGGACACCCATTGCAAAAAAGCGTGTGAATTGAAACGGTTAATTTTTCAAGAGTACACCGCCCTGCTACCATAGATAGCAGGGCGGCTTTTACATATTCTTCCCATGTGATTTCACCGTACTTAACCGTGAGTGCAGGAGTTTGCGCCTTGCCGCTGTAAACCCTGTTTGCAATAGCTGAAAACGAGCATTTGTTGATATCAACAACTACTTTGACATCAGACGGCGGAGTTTCCCAGTTGCCGCCTGTGCTGTCTTCCAAGTTTCCGCCCTGCGAAGCTGAATTGCCGGGTACGGGAATTATCGGTGTGTCGTAATCACCACCGAGCACTGTAATACTAAAGCACATTGAAAAAACTATTAGCGTAATTACAGCAATAATAGCCGATTTGTTTTTCATGGTATTTCTTCCTATAACGTATTAATATATATGCGAAATGGCAAGGAAAAACGACGCGGTTGATACCGTGTCGTTTTTTCAATGATGTTTGCTACACAAATGATGTTGCTGACGCAATGATGCCGCTTTGCTTATGAAGTGTGCCTGACGGCACATTTGCATATTATTAAAACATATAGAGTAACAAACAGACAAATACCGATTTATCTTTTTCATTATAACATATTAAAACGAAAGAACAAAGATTACAATCTTAAATTTGCCTGTTCAAAAACAGTTGTTTTAGTTTCTTCAAAATTTATTCCCGCATCTTTACAGATTCTAATGAAAGATTCTACAACATCTTTGTCGGCATAGTTTTCACACACGTCTAAAATAAGCGTTCCGCTAAGGTCGGCTGCTGCAATAACGCAGTCGCCGATATCGGGCCAGGAACGGAAGGTAAAATCAGTCAGATGGCTTTTAACTTCTTCGGAGAAAGGCACTCTGCCGAGATAGGTAAAACCGATGTTATTCATCGTTCGCTTTATACTTTTTGCAACAACCTTCATAAGCGACTTTTGCAACCAAAGCGGGCGGAGAGTGTATAAAAAATCAGTTGAACTCTTCATATTTGTGCAATCCCAAATAATGTTTTCGGGTTGAACATATAAATCAAGTATCGTTCTGTAAACCGTGCTGAGCATAGGTAAATCGTATGCGTCAAATTTATCCTGATAGGTTATTACCTTATTGCCGATAAAGTTATGCATCGTGTCCATTTGCATAGGTCCTCTGCAATCCACAACTATTCCGCAGGAAACATTGCGATTTTTTGCATTTTTGGGAAGATGTTCGCGTATAGCTCTGCAAAACAAAGGAACAAGAATTGCAGCGGGAGTTGCGTCAATTTTTTTTGCAACCCTCAATACTTCGGCAGTTTCTACTTTTAAAACGTGGCTTGTGCATTTGTACCCGTTGTCAATTACCTTCATATCCTTTGCCTTAAAGCCTGCGGGCTGCTTAATCTGACCTATGGGCTTAACCGATTTATCATAAATGCTTTCAAAGCCGAGGTTTAACGGAAATTCCTTCGGAACTTCGGGAAGCGGTACTCCGAAATACGAATCCAATATAGTTGAAAAAAACCGTATTGAGCCTCTTCCGTCAGTGACTGCGTGACACCACTCAAGAGATACAGTGTTTTCAAAATAACAAATCTGGAACAAATAGCCGTTAGTGTTTTTGCCGTATTCCTTAGGTCTGTTGTCCGTATCGGTATTAAAAAGTATTATTTCGGCATTATCGTTATCCTCAAGATAATACTGTTTATCATATGACATTTTACATTTGAACAGCGGATGATACTCAAGCGCGGTTTTTACTGCTTGCATTAATCTGTCTGCATCCACAGTTTCATCAAGTATTGCTTTAACGATAGATGTGTTTTCCATTACCGTACCGTTAGCCGCAATGGAATATCTGTCAATATTCCCAAGTTCATATCTCATAACCGTTCTCCTGAATTTTGCTATATTTTTTATTTATTATAAACTTATTTATTTTCGTAATTATATCATAAGTCATAGTTATAATCAATATATAACTCTGGTCATATCAGACACTCCTTTCAACACAACAACTACCATACTTAAATTGAAAAGTCCAGAGAAAAAAACTGCCCCGCATTTCTGCGAGGCAGCTTTTGTATATCCGAAAGGATTTGATTATTTAACAGTTACTTTAACACTCTTGAGCTTGCCGTTGTTTGCAAAGATGTAGATAGTGCAGGTGCCTTTGCCAACTGCAGTAATCTTGCCGTTTGCGTCAACGGTTGCAACTGCTGTGTTGGTTGACTGATAGCGGAATTTCGCTACATGTTCAACTGCCTTCTTCTTGCTGTTTTTAAGAACAAGAGTCGGCTTGATAGCTGCAGTCTTGTTAACCTTAAGGGTGAATGCATCCTTTTTAACGGTAATTGCTTTAGCATTTGAATACTTAGTATTCTTCTTGCCAACAACATGAAGTTGAACAGACTGGGTAATCTTTTCATACTTGCCGTTTACCTTGCGGTAAGCAACTACGTAAATCTTAACAGACTTCTTCTGGTCGAGCTTCTTGCCGCCGAGTTTAGTAATATCAAAGGAATGAATGTTGCCCTTAACGGTCTTAATCTTCTTGAACTCGCTGTTCTTGCTGCAGTAGTTTGCATAAATTTCAAACTTATCAGCGTTTGCAACTGCGCCCCACTTAGCCGTGATTGAACCGTTCTTGTTAACCGTAGCCTTGATAGCAGAGTTAATCTTGTTCTTGCCCGCGGTCTTTTCGGTTGTTGTGATGCGGTCAATTACGGTGTAGGTGCCGTTAACAACTTTAACATCGTAGTTTGCATGTGCGGTGTAAGAAACTTTGATTACATACTTGCCGGCTTTTGCAGCTTTTGCATTAGTTGTAACAAGTATACCGAGGTCGTCGCCTTCGTAAACTTTGCCGTCAACCACGCAGGTGAGCTTTTTGAGATTTGCCTCACGTAAGCTTGACTTATCGTCGGCAGTTATAGTTACCTTTGCCTTTGCAATTGTGAAGTCAGCTGTTGCTGTAGCTGCATT
>JAFUZY010000047.1 GCA_017476375.1 Eubacterium sp. | reverse complement strand
CGCGAATCGCCGCTCGCCTGAAGAATGCCGACAAAGGTATTATACATAATTAACCCTGTGCATCCGAGAAAGTATATGCGAAGATAAATCACAGCCTCGAAAAGAACCTCCTTCGGAGTTCCCATAAGGCGTAGCATAAAAGGAGAAAAAGAAACGCCGAGAACGGTTATCACCAAAGAAAAAACCAGCCCCATTGCCACAGCGGTGTGAACAGCCTTTGAAACTCTTTCTGTATTCTGCGCGCCGATTTCACGCGCAATAACGATGCCCGCGCCCATTGAAAATCCGAAGAAAAAACCAACGACAAGAAATATAAGCGTTCCTGTTGCACTGACTGCTGCGAGAGCACTGCTTCCGATAAGGTTTCCGACTATCAGCGAATCAACGGTGTTATAAAGCTGCTGAAAAAGCTGACCGATGAATATCGGAATCGCAAAGAGAATAATCCTTTTTGCAATACTGCCCTGAGTCATTAAATTGTCTTTTTTCTTAACCGAACTCATAAAAACAACCCGTCACACAAATTTCAAACATAATAACATAAAAGACAGTTCTGTTCAACCCATTATTTTGACGTAAATGGGGTCTGACCCCATTTACGTCAAAATAAGTCAGTAATAAAGCCAAATTTAAAAATGACGTAGGCGGGGTCTGACCCCGTTTACGTCATTTTTAAGAGTTTTATACTATCTTCCCTCTGCTCTTCTTTGGGATACACCTGTTAATCTTACTATTTGTTTGATTGATAGTCCTTCTTTACGCAGCGTCTTAACATATGATTTTTGCATGCCCTTTGGAAGGTCTGAGAATTCTTCTGGTGAACTGCAATGTGTTAATTTTTCAACTATCTCTTTGGCTAAACTATCACTTTGTTTTATTCTTTTATCATCATAAGTATAAAGATACTCATCGTTACCCTCTGAGTGTATACGAATGAATTCGTTAACACCAATAAGTTCAAGAGCAAATCCGGTATCAACAAAATCATTTTGTTTAAAATACGAATTAAAACTACTGAATTCATAATCAGAACAATTCTTTACAATTCCAGCCTTAACAGGGTTTTGGTGAATATACTTTAACACTGTAATGAAGTATTCGTCATCGTTAACCGGAATGCTCTTATACCTTCCTTCAAAAAGTGAGCCACTTCTCTTATGCTCTTTGTTATACCGATAAACAAAGCTATCGCCAAATCTTTTGAATGTATTGGCAAGGGGTTCTTCCCCCTCCTGAATCAAAAGATGCACATGGTTAGACATCAGACAATATGCATAAAGTTTAAAACCGCAAATTGTCTTGCATTTTGATAACACTCTGAGAAACATATAATAGTCATTATCACATAAAAAAACCTTTTGCTTGTTAATACCTCGAAGCATTACGTGATATATTCCCGTTTCACTTTGTAGTCTTTTTTGCCTTGCCATATTCTCACCGCCAAGTAATTATATAGTTATAATATCACTTAACAAACAAAATGTCAATTTTGACGTAAATGGGGTCTGACCCAATTTACGTCAAAAAAAGTCAGTAATAAAGCCAAATTAAAAAATGACGTAGGCGGGGTCTGACCCCGTTTACGTCATTTTTCATTCTTTGCGCTATGTGCATCGTGCATCGGCGTTTATTCTTTTTTATTGTCAATTCTTTTATTGATAAAATATACTGCGATATTTGCCCCCACTACTGCAAGATTGAGAAAATATGCAATCAAAACATAATTGATATTGCCGCTTATAAACTTAGCTGCAATTCCGCATATATAACCGAACTCAATCAACAAGAGAAATTTCAGACTCATTGTTTTTGCTGTTTTCGCCCTGATGTTATTAACAAGATTAAACGGCCAGGAAAGTCCGAAGCAAACAAGCATTAAGGTTTCAAGAATTGATGACATAGCTGCCTCCTAATTAACAATCTCTTTTAAAACAAGGATTTCGTTTGGTTTAACCATTTTAACATAATCTGAAACACTTATAAAGGTATATCTTTCATCAAGCATAATAATTTTTGAATAATCCCCTGTAATATACGGAACAAAGCTGTTTGCAAAGGAGTCTTTTAAAATCAAAAGAGTTTTATCGCTTTTTGCGTCTTTGTTTTCAATTTCAACAATTCCGTGGTTTCCGCCTTCAAAAACATTGTATTTATCCTTTGTTTTAAGTGCATCAAAATCATAAAAATCAATTTTCTTACCGTCTGCAGTGACTTTTAATTCACCGGTTTTCGGCAAGCGAATTTCATCCTTTGTTTCAACTACAAGAGTTTTTGAATAAAGAGTTCCCTGAAAATCATTGCAGACTGTTTTTAGTTCAAAACTATCAATCGTCTCTGCCTTTTCGCCTTTAGCATTACAGAAGGCATTATACGCCCTATATGCTCCGTTTGCGTTCCAGTGATGGTCTGTTTTATAAAAATAATCGCCGCTGAAAGTATCTTTTAAATCAATGCAATTTGCGTTGACAAGACGGTTTTCAAGTTCTGAGTAAAGAGAATCAAAATCATAAACCGGCGCGCCCTTTGGCAGTTCGTTTTTCATTGTTATTTCAGCCGAAGGAATAAGCATAACAAAAACCTTGTTGTTCTTTGCAATTGAGTTTATTTTATCGGCATATGAAAAAGCTGCGGTTTTATTAATATCCCCTTCGGTTATTTTTTGAACAAGCCTTCCCTCTTTGCATATATATGCGCCCGATATATCCCTTTTTCCGAGAAGGTATTTAAGTTCGTTCTGAGCTAAAACAAGCTTTTTTCGATATGGAAACTGGTCGGACAAAAAGCTTTCAATATCGTTTTGGAAGCCTCCATCCTTAATATCTGCGGAAATATCGTTTCTGACCATGAGTTTTCTGTTTTCAAGCTCGGATATTTCTTTATCGGGAAAAGCAAAAATGACGGAGGATATTAGGACAGGCAATAGAATGAATAGTATAATAACGGCTTTTTTCATATACCCACCTCAGAATCTGAAATATAAAAACGGATTATAGCTGTCGCCAATCAGCATTAAAACCGAAAGAGCAAGAAGAATTGCACCGACAGCAAACTTAATCGCATTTGAATTTGTTAACTTTTTAAACAGTTTTTTCGGATAGTTTGTTGAAAAAGCAACACCCAAAACGAGAACAACCGCATAGGATTTTATATAATATAGGAAATCAGTGCTGTATACCCCGTTTGCTCCGAACATTGAAGCGATAAAGCCCCTCAGCATTGTAAAATCATCAACAGCAAATATTGCCCACGAGAAAAGAACTGCAAGCATTGCATAGATATGAGAAACAAACGAAGGCAGTTTTTCAAGCCATTTCAGGAGGAAGAGTTTTTCAACAACAAGAAGGACAAAGAAATAAAGCCCCCAGAGAACAAAATTCCACCCTGCCCCGTGCCAGAGCCCTGTTAAAAACCAGACAATGAAGAGATTGAGAATCTGCCGCGGCAGTCCCCTTCTGTTTCCTCCGAGAGGAATGTATACATATTCTCTAAACCATGTTCCGAGCGAGATATGCCACCTTCTCCAAAACTCTGTAATGCTTTTTGACATATATGGGTAATCAAAGTTTTCCATTAAATCAAATCCGAGCATCTTTGCAAGCCCGATTGCCATATCCGAATATCCGGAGAAATCAAAATAAATCTGAATAGCAAACGCAAAGGTTCCAAGCCATGCGACCGCCGAAGAAACGCTGCCGTTTGATGAAATCTCGCTGAAAAGAGCGCCTGACTGATTTGCTATCAAAACCTTTTTGGCTAGCCCGAGAGAAAACCTTAATACACCGCTGAAGGCACGGTCAGGATTAATTATTCTTTCATTTATTTTAAGCTGATGCTCAACATCCGCATAGCGAACAATCGGACCTGCAATAAGCTGGGGAAACATACAGATATACATACCGAAATCAACTATATTATGCTGAGCCTTAACCTGCTTTCTGTAAACATCAATTGTGTATGAAAGGGTTTGAAAGGTATAAAACGAAATTCCTATCGGAAGAGCTATATTCATTACAGGCAGATTAAGACCAAGGATATCATCCATGGTCTTTATCATAAAATCAGTATATTTGAAGAAACAAAGCAATCCTAAATTAACAACGAGGGATAAAACAAGGACCGCTCTTCTTCCTTTATCGTTATTCTTCTTTTCGAGCTTTTCAAGTGCCAGTCCGTTGCAATAATCAAAAACTGTTGAAAAAAGCATTATCAGAATGTATACGGGCTCGCCCCAGGCGTAGAAAACAAGACTCGCAAGAAACAAAATCCCGTTTTTTGCCTTTTTCGGGGCGAGATAATACAATCCGAGCGTTATCGGCAGAAAAAGAAGAAGGAAAACAAAGCTGCTGAATACCAAATTTTTTTCTCCGTATCTTAGAGTTTTTAGACGTTAGCTGTCAGTTTTTAAAATAAGCCTGAAAAGCGTCTGATATTTTGTCTGCTTCGTCGCCGACAATTAATGCAGCGCAGTCTGAACTTACTGCAATTCTTGCGCCTTCAAGCTTTTTCAACTGACTTTTATCATATGTTGAATAAAGCGATTTGCGCTTTTCAAGATGAGCTTCAAGCGCCTTTCTTGCCTGGCTTAAATCGCCCTTGCTTTTAACCTGAATAACGGCGATTTCATCGGCATTGCCCGTTCCGTTGGTTGCATAATAAACGCAAAAGGCTTTAACCTTTGAATAACTCATATCTGAAATATTTGAAAAAATGTTTTCCGCGTCGCTGTCCTCTGAGCTTGCGTAGGTCATATCCGAAAATTTATCGGTTGCTGCTGCCATTGCGTTTTTTAAATCATACATACTTATTTTCTGCGCCTTTTGAGCGGAGCAGGCACAAAGAGAAGCAACGACGCAAATCATACAGATGAAGGCTGTTATTTTCTTTATCATATATCTTACCCCACTGCAGTTTCACTGTAAAAATCATCCATTGCTCTGTTGATTGAATCTGCAACCTTTTCGGCTGTTTTTTCATCAACCTCAGCTTCGCCGTTGTTATAAAAATCAATATAAAAGCACAACACATATTGATTCTTATCATTAAGCATCCAGTCGTAGTTAAGCGAATATTTGTCGCCTGTATCAAGCTGATTCATAAGCTGCTCAACCATATACTGCGCCTTGTTTTCATTCTTTTCGTTTATCTCCTCCTTGAAGGTACAGGAGATAACATTTTTCTTGCTTACAATGGCGTCAGTGAGCCATTTGGGGATTGAATAGATGTTTTTAAGCTCCTTGCAGATTGAGAATATGTAGTTATACTTTTTACCGGTTGCGGCAGGGAAATATTCCTTAGTCCAGTCGTGACCCTGTAAGCAGCGATTATCATCCATATTAAAATTCTGATAGTTATTTGACTCGCTGTCCATATAGCAGTCGGTGTGATACCAGCCGTCGTCAAGCTTAACCAAATTCCAGGAATGAGTTAAATCGGAGGAATGAATAACCTTGCATTCAATATCCATCATCTGCATAAACAGTCTGAAGGTTGTTGCATATCCGACGCAAACCGCAGTGCGATATTTAAGAACATCGTGCGGATTATCGCTGTCGCCGTTTCGGGTTGGAATAACGGTTAAAATGCCTGTGTTCGCCTTGAGTTTTGCAGTAAGCCAGTCGTAAACTGCTTTTTCCTTTTCAAAGGCGCTCATATCCTTTTTGATAATCTCATTAAGGATTTCCTTAGCCATATCGAGAGTTTCCTTATCGTTGTCATCAAGCTTTGAGGTATCGCCCGATTTATAAGCATCGGATATATTAAGAGTTGATTTAATTACATATGTTCCGCCGATTGTTACATCATCCTCCCTGTCAACATCCTCGCTTATTCCCTGAATCTGATTTATAGCCTTTGCGGTTTTCTGTTCACTAAACAGCGTGAAGCCCGAAATTGCAACGCTTATGCAGAGCGCAACAGACATAAAAACCATAAATCCCGTTAACTTTTTTTCATTCATAATAGTACCTTCTTTCAATTTTTTAGCTGTATTAATCGCGCTAATACAGTTCACTAAGTGAGTTATATCACATAGCACTAAATCTGTCAATAAGAAAGACTAAAAAATTTAAAAAAAATAAGGCGGAATTTTCCGCCTTCAGTGTGTCGACAAACCTATCAAAATTATGGAGACACACTGGCAGACTTTAGAGAAAGAGGCAAAATTTCGTTTTCTTGCGAGTGGGAGCTGTACAAAGGTACTGCCCCCGAGCAAAAAACGAAAAGCGCAAAAATTCCCGAGAATTCGATGTTCTCGGGAATTTTAATTTTGATATTTCAAATTGGCGCTGCGCACGAAGTGTGTCGAGTCTCCGCTTCCTGCAAAATATGCTTTAAAATCACTTGCGCGGTTTTGCCCTTTGTCTACAGTCTAAGGCGGAAAAAATCCGCCTTAAGATTTATGCTTTCAGAGAAGATAAATATTATGTTCTTTGCATTCGTTTCTCATCTCATCCGACCATATTGAGCATTGCACCTCGCCGATATGAGCCTTTTGAAGAAGAAGCATACATAGTCTTGACTGCCCGATTCCGCCGCCGATTGTCAGCGGAAGAGTTTCATTTAAAATCATTTTATGAAATTCAAAATTTTCTCTTTCGAGCAGGTTTTCCTCTTCAAGCTGAGCGTGAAGGCTTTTTGCATCAACACGAATGCCCATTGAGGATATTTCATACGCACATCCGAGAAGCTCGTTCCAGCAGATTATGTCGCCGTTGAGAGACCAGTCGTCGTAATCGGGAGCTCTTCCGTCGTGTTTCTTTCCGTTTTTTAGTTTACCTCCGATTTTCATAACAAAAACGGTTTTATGCTCTTTTGCAATTTCGTTTTCCCTTTCCTTAGGAGACAGCTCGGGATATTTTTCCTCAAGCTCTAAGGTTGTTATAAAGAAAACGTCTTCCTCTATTTCAAAGTTAAGTACAGGATACTCCTTTTTAACGGCATTATTTGTCTGAGAAATTGCTTTAACAATCTTTCTGACGGTTTCTTTAAGATATTCCTCGTTTCTTTCCTCTTTTGAAATAACCTTGCACCAATCCCACTGGTCAACGAACATTGAATGAAGGTTATCCGTGTCGTCGTCACGGCGGATTGCGTTCATATCGGCATAAAGCCCTTCGCCGTGTTTGAAGCCATATTTATACAGCGCCATTCTTTTCCACTTGGCAAGTGACTGAACAACCTCGGCTTCGCCCTCTACATTCTTCATTGTAAAATGCACTTTTCTCTCAACGCCGTTGAGGTCATCGTTTATGCCGCTTGCCTTTGTTACCATAAGCGGCGCGCTTACTCTTTCAAGGTTGAGCGCATTTGCGAGTTTAAGCTGAAAGGTGTCTTTGAGCAATTTAATTGCCTTCTGCGTTTCTCTGAGAGTTAAAGCACTCTTATATTCTTTTGGATAAATCATATTCATTCCCCTTTCATAAGGAGTTTTTCAATTCTTTTGGCAGCTTTTCTTGTATCCTCGGGGTCGCCGAAGGAAGTGAAACGAAAATAGCCGTCGCCGTTTTTTCCGAAGCCCGCTCCCGGTGTTCCGATAATCTGGGCGTTTTCAAGAAGATAGTCAAAAAAGTCCCAACTCAACATATTGTTCGGGCATTTCATCCAGATATACGGAGCATTCTTTCCGCCGCAATACCATATTCCGGCGTTATCAAGCGCATCCATAAGAACTCTTGCATTGCTTTTGTATACGGCTATGTTTTCTTTTATTTCCTTCTGCCCTTCGTCTGTAAAAACCGCAGCGGCTCCCTTTTGAATAATATAGGAAACTCCGTTCGTTTTTGTTGTTCGGTTTCTTACCCACATTTTATTGAAATTCATTGAGTTTCTTTCAAGCTCACGGGGAATAACCGTGTAGCCAAGGCGCGTTCCAGTAAAACCTGCGGTTTTAGACAGCGAACATATTTCAATGGCGCAGGTTCTCGCCCCATCAATTTCAAAAATACTGTGCGGTATGCTTTCATCTTCAATAAACGCTTCATATGCCGCATCAAAAAGAATAACCGAACCGTTTTTGTTTGCAAACTCAACCCACTTTTCAAGCTTTTCTTTTGTAAAAACCGCACCGGTGGGGTTATTGGGCGAACAGATATATATTATATCTGCTTTTATATCATCATTCGGATATGGCGCAAAGCCGTTTTTCTCATCGGAAAAATAATGAACTATTTTTCTTCCTGCAATAATATTCGCGTCAACATATGCAGGATAGGCAGGCTCAATAACAAGAGCCGAGCTTTCTCTGTCAAATATATCAAGAATATCGCCAAGTTCATCCGAAGCACCGCTTGAGATAAAAACTTCATCACAAGACAGAGCGACGCCTCTCTTTTTATAATATGCGGCAATTGCTTCTCTTAGAAAAGTAGCGCCGCATTCATCCTGATACCCCTGAAAGCTTTCTTTATTTGCCATATCTTCCACCGCACTGTGCAGCGCAGAAACAACCGCACTGCACAGGGGTAAAGAAACATCGCCTATCCCTAAAGGAATGAGTTTTTGAACGAGTACATTTTCACTGAGATAGGCTTCTGTCTTTTTAGCAATATTATAAAACAAGTATGAATCCTTTAAATTTGCATAATTCATATTTGGTTTTAGCATAATCAGTTCTCCTTTAATGCTGCGCCGATGAAGCCGACAAATAACGGATGGGGTTTATTCGGTCTGCTTTTGAACTCGGGATGGAACTGAACGCCGACATAAAAATCTCTGTCCGACAGCTCAATTGTTTCAACAAGGCGTCCGTCCGGAGAAAGACCGCTGAGAGTCAGCCCCTCTGCTTCAAGAATACTTTTATAAGCGTTATTAAACTCGTATCTGTGGCGATGGCGTTCGCTTATGCTCTTGCTTTCATATAAAGAGCGAATAACACTATCCTTTTTAAGTATACAGGGATATGCGCCGAGGCGAAGCGTTCCGCCCTTGTCAATATTCTCATACTGACCCGGTACGAAATCAATAACCTTGTTTTTACAGCATTCATCAAATTCGCCCGAGTTTGCGTCGGCAATGCCTGCTGCATTCCTTGCAAATTCGATAACGGCAATCTGCATTCCGAGACATATTCCGAAATAAGGAAGGCGGTTTTCTCTTGCATATTCCGCCGCAAGAATCATCCCTTCAATTCCCCTGTTGCCAAAGCCTCCGGGAACAATTATTCCGTCTGTTTTTTTGAATAATTCATTCCGATTATCCTTTGTTATTTTCTCGGAATCAATCCAGTTTATTTTAACCCTTGCTCCGTGGTAATAGCCGGCGTGCCTCAGCGCCTCTGCAACTGATAAATAGGCATCGTGAAGCTCAACATATTTGCCCACAAGGGCAATATTAACCTCTTTTCGTTCTGCCTTAATACTGTCAACAAGGGCAATCCACTCACTCAGGTCAGGTTCATCGGTTTGAATATTCAGCTCCCTGCAAACTATCTTTGAAAAATCGGATTTTTCAAGCATAAGCGGAGCCTCATACAGATTTGAAAGAGTTATGTTTTCAATAACGCAGTCGCGTTTTACATTACAAAAAAGAGAAATCTTCTCAAAAATGGATTTTTCAAGATGCTTATCGCATCTTAGAACAATTATATCGGGGTTAATTCCCATTCCCTGAAGCTCTTTAACGGAATGCTGAGTCGGCTTTGATTTATGCTCATCAGATCCGCTCAGGAAAGGAACAAGGCAAACATGGATAAAAAGGCTGTTTTCCCTGCCCACCTCAAGAGAAATCTGGCGTACAGCTTCAAGGAAGGGTTGTGATTCAATGTCGCCGATTGTTCCGCCGATTTCAGTTATAACAACATCGGCGTCGGTCTTTTTGCCAACCGAATAAACAAATTCCTTTATTTCATTGGTTATATGAGGAATAACCTGAACGGTTGAGCCAAGATATTCGCCGCGGCGTTCCTTATTAAGAACATTCCAGTAGACCTTGCCCGTTGTTAAATTTGAATACTTATTAAGATTTTCGTCGATAAATCGTTCATAGTGACCGAGGTCAAGGTCGGTTTCAGCGCCGTCATCGGTTACATAAACCTCG
>JAFUZY010000046.1 GCA_017476375.1 Eubacterium sp. | reverse complement strand
CATTTTTTAATGAAAACCTGCATTCAGACTCAAAAAGCCTGTTTTGCGCCATTGAGATCATCTCATCGGACATATCACTTCCGATTATTTCATAGCCCATTTTGCCGAGCATTTCACTTAAAACACCTGTTCCGCAGGCTAAATCAATAACGGTTTTAACCTTATTACCTTTAAAAATGCCGGAAATAAATCTACTTCCGGCATTGTAATCAACATTCTGATTAAGAAAGTCATAGTACTGAGCAAAAACGCTGTAACTACTCATTTTCTTTATCTGCAATTCTTTCAAAGATTTTATCGTATCCGTCGCATCCATACTGAAGAGAGCGGTTTACTCTGCTTATGGTTGCGGTTGAAGCTCCTGTTTCACTAACAATATCGGTGTATACGCATTTTTCGGAAAGCATTTTAGCAACGGCAATTCTCTGCGCAAGAGTTTTAAGCTCCTGAACTGTGCATAAATCCTCAAAGAAATCATAGCATTCCTCAGTTGTTTCGAGAGCGAGGATTGCTTTGAAAAGAAAATCAACATTTTTATCAGCAATTTTATTATTCATCATTGAACCTCCGAGTTGTATTGATGTTATTTTAACACATTAAAGTGTGATTGTAAAGAAAAATCTCCGATAAATATTCTTTATCGGAGAAATTATTTATGCATTAATTAATTTTTCATAAATGTCAAAACAATCAAAGGTTGCAAAATAATCCTTTTCGGTTTCCGCTCTTCTTATAAGTTCAAATGAGCCGTCCTGCTTGAGAAGAATTTCGGCGCTTTTCAGCTTGCCGTTGTAGTTATAGCCCATTGCATAACCGTGTGCGCCTGTATCATGGATAAAAAGAATGTCGCCCATATCAATCTTAGGAAGCTTTCTGTTAACTGCAAATTTATCGTTATTTTCGCAAAGAGAACCTGTTACATCATAGAATTCGCTTCTTTTAGCATCTTCCTTGCCGAGAACGGTTATATGATGATATGCGCCATACATTGCAGGTCTCATAAGATTAACCGCACAGGCGTCAACTCCGATATAATCCTTATGAGTGTGTTTTTCGTTGATTGCTTTTGTAACAAGTCCGCCATAGGGACCGAGCATATATCTTCCAAGCTCAGCGCAAAGCTTAACGTCGCCCATTCCTGCAGGAACAAGAATTTCGTCAAACATTTCCTTAACGCCTTCGCCGATTGCTTTAATATCAACGGGCTCTTCTTTAGGAAGATAAGGAATACCTATTCCGCCTGAAAGATTGATGAAGGAAATTTTAACACCAACCTGGTCTTTAATCTTAACTGCAAGCTTAAAGAGCTTTTTAGCAAGAAGCGGATAATAGTCATCAGAAAGAGTATTACTTGAAAGGAATGCGTGCATTCCGAATTCCTTAACGCCCTTTGCTTTCATAACCGCATATGCCGCAAAAATCTGCTCTTTTGTCATACCGTATTTAGCGTCGCCGGGCTCATCCATAATGTCGTTTGAAATCTGGAAAACACCGCCGGGGTTATAACGGCAGCTCATTTTTTCGGGAAGCTTTCCGCATGCTTTTTCAACTGCTTCAATATGAGTTATGTCGTCAAGGTTGATGATGCCGCCGAGGTCTGCGCAATATTTGAACTCATCTATCGGAGTGTCGTTTGATGAAAACATAATGTTATCGCCGGTTACGCCGAGAGCCTTAGCAATCATAAGCTCGGTTTTTGACGAGCAGTCGCAGCCGCATCCGTATTCATTAAGTATTTTAATAAGATGCGGATTAGGGGTTGCTTTAACCGCAAAATATTCCTTGAACCCCTTGTTCCATGAAAAAGCTTCATAGAGCGCTTTAACGTTTTCTCTTATTCCCTTTTCATCATAGATATGAAAAGGAGTTGGAAATTTTTCAATAATTTCGTTTGCCTTATCAAGGGTTAAAAAAGGTGTTTTACTCATAGTCGGTCCTCCCAAACCTTTATATAGATAATTCAATTTGTTTTTTTATTTCATCAAGACCGAGACCGGTCTGAGAAGAAAAAGGAATAATCGGAATATCTTCAAATCCCTCAAATTCTTTCTTTGATTCTTCAAGACGCTTGTTAAACTGAGTTTTATTGAGCTTATCCGCCTTAGTCATAACTATTATGAAAGGGATATTCATTTCCTTCATGAATTCAATCATACCGAAATCATCCGCACTCGGCTTATGCCTCATATCAACAAGCTGAACAACAAGCTTAAGGTTTCGTCCGCTCTTGAAATATCCTTCCATAAGCTCGGCAAATCGCTCTTTTTCCTGCTTGCTTATTTTTGCATAACCGTAGCCCGGTAAATCAACGAATTTAACTCCGTCAACATCATAAAAATTGATAGTTATTGTTTTACCCGGAACGGAAGAAACTCTTGCAAGCGACTTTCTGTTAAAAAGTTTATTTAACAGCGAACTTTTCCCAACATTTGAACGCCCTGCAAAAGCAATTTCTACCGTTTCCGAATCAGGCAGCTGGGTTGATATTCCGTACGCTCTTTCAAATTCTGCTTTATTATAATTCATAAACTAAACCATAACTCCGTTATTCTGTGAACCTTCAATATTTGTTGAATAAGTTATTAAGCTTTCGCTTTCTTTTTTAACAGACGGAACGTATTCAAGCGCGTAAGGAACAAGCTCATCAAAGCTTTCAACGGGAATAAAATCAATTGAATTTTTAACCTCAATACTGATTTCCTCAAGGTCTTTTT
>JAFUZY010000004.1 GCA_017476375.1 Eubacterium sp. | reverse complement strand
GCATTCCAAGTGCATAAATCTCGCCGCCGTCAAACGAGCAATATGAATCTTTCAGATTAACTCTTCCTGCTATGATTGATTTTATTTCCGTTCCGAAAAGCTCAATTCCTGCTTCGTATTTTTCAAGAACAAAATAGTCGTGATAGGCTTTTTTGTTTCTTGCAATAGTCTGAATATTATCCAAGCCCATCACTCCTTTCATTATGCGTTCTGGATTTAATGCCTAAATAAGCGACCTGCCTTTAATTGCTCTTGTCAGGGTTACCTCGTCGGCATACTCAAGGTCTGCTCCGACAGGAACGCCGTATGCAAGACGGCTTACGGTTATTCCCATGGGTTTGAGCAATCTTGAAATATACATTGCCGTTGCTTCGCCCTCGACAGTTGGGTTTGTTGCCATAATTATTTCTTCGCAAACACCGTCGCCGAGCCTTGCGATAAGCTCTTTAATCCTTATCTGGTCGGGTCCGATATTATCCATTGGAGAAATTGCCCCATGAAGAACGTGATACATTCCGTTATATTCATGAGTTCTTTCAATTGCAACAACGTCTCTCGGGTCTTCAACAACGCAGATAACGCTTCTGTCCCTGCTTTTATCCTTGCAAACCGGACAAAGCTCATCCTCGGCAAGGTCGCAGCAAATCTTACACTGCTTAATCTTTGTGTGAGCGTCTGTTATGGCTTTTGCAAAATTATTTGCCTCTTCCTCGGAAAGAGAAAGAACATAAAAAGCCATTCGCTGAGCTGTTTTGTTGCCTATTCCCTGCATTCTCTCAAACTGGTCTATTAAATTCTGAAGCGGCGCAAGATTATAAGCCATTATGTTTTCCTCTTATTCTATATGAATTAAAGACCCGGAATATTTAGTCCGCCCGTTGCGGCGTCCATTTCTCTTTCAGCCTCTTCGTCAATCTGACGGTTAGCCTCATTAAGCGCTGCAACAAGCATATCTTCAAGCATTTCAACATCTTCGGGGTCAACAACCTCAGGATTAATTCCTATTGCCTTAACCTCATGATTACCTGTTATTGTAACCTCAACCATTCCTCCGCCTGAAGAAACAACGTATTCCTTTTGTTCGAGCTCGGCTTTCTTCTGCTCAATCTGCTCCTGCATTTTCTGAGCCTGCTTGAGCATAGCCTGCATATTTTGCGGTCCGCCGCCCATTCCCTTAGGAAGTCTTGCTTTCATAACTTTCTCCTTATTTAACCTCTAAATTTATTCTGCCCTGTGCCTGAGTAATTAAATCCTCAAGAGGGTCTCTTTTTGCCTGTGAATTATCCTTTCTTTTGAAAAGACCGAGTTTATACTGCTTATCGGTTACCTCGTACAAAGCTTTTTTAACTGCTTTTGCATGGGTTGGAATTTTGATAAAATCGCGAACTGTTGTATTGGGACTGTCTATAAGAAAATACTCGCCTCTGACAAAGCCCTTTGCTCCGCTTAACACTCCGAAAAGAGCAATATCCTCTTTATGAAGCACCTCCATAAATTCGCCTCACTGCATAAACTCCGACTGCGACGAGGTTTCGCCAACAGACTGAGAGGGTTGAGGTTCAGGAGGCACGGAAACATTTTCGTCTGTCTTTGCCTCAGCAACGGGCTGACGGGGTTCTTCTTCAATCGGAGGTTGTAAAACCTCTTCCCTTTCCCCGACAACGCTCTGAGGTTCTTCCTCTTTAGTAAAGACTGCAGGAGTTTCCTCTTCCTTTTCTTCAAAAGCAGGTTGAGTTTTAACTTCAGCTACGCCTGTTTTAATTTTTCTTTCAAGCTCGGACAATCTTTGATTAATCGCTTTATTTGATTCTTCAAGCTTTGGATTGCAAAGGCGGACAAAAGCCATTTCAACCTCAATTCTCGCCGTTGCACCCTTTTTTATTTCAATTAAAGTCTGCTGAAGCAAATCAATTGCATAGATTATTCCTTCAAGAGTGAAGCTCTTTGCGCCATCAAGAATGTTGTTATATTCATTATCGGTGCAGATAATGAGTTCCCTGCTTTTATTAACTGTTTTAACAATTAGGAAATTTCTGAAATGATTAATCATTTCAACGCAGAGCCTTTCCATATCAAAACTATTCTGATAAAGCTCTGAAATAATATCAATAGCAGTATTTGTCTGCTTATCGGAAATACATTTTGAAAGCTTGAAAAGCGCTTCCTTTCCTGCAAGTCCGGCAACCTCGGAAACAAGCTGGCTTGTTACATTTTTGCTTCTTGAGGCACATTGGTCAAGAATTGACAGACCGTCTCTAAGGGCGCCGTCGGCAATTCTTGCAATAAGGATTGCGGCATCTTCATCAAGGCTGATTCCTTCAAGCTCTGATACCTGATTGAGCCTTTTAGCCATTGTTTCGGGCTGGATTCTCTTAAAATCAAATCTCTGGCAGCGTGAAAGAATTGTTGCAGGAAGCTTATGAACCTCCGTTGTTGCAAGGATGAAAATAACATGCGCCGGCGGCTCTTCAAGTGTTTTTAAAAGAGCGTTAAACGCACCTGTTGAGAGCATATGAACCTCGTCGATTATATATACTCTGTATCTGCCTCTTGACGGAGTGTAGTTCGCTTCCTCGCGAAGATCCCTAATGTTGTCTACACCATTGTTTGACGCTGCGTCTATTTCAACAACATCGTATATTGAGCCGTT
>JAFUZY010000045.1 GCA_017476375.1 Eubacterium sp. | reverse complement strand
ATTGTACAATCTCCTTGGTGTTGTAATGTTTTTTTGTTATGTACATCATACACCATTTACAGAGTGGTTTCCATATCACTCTGTATTTTTTTGCACAAAAATATTTGGCTGCCTCACTTTTTTCGTGAGACAGCCCCTTTGTTTGGTGGGAACAACAGGGCTCGAACCTGTGACCCCCTGCTTGTAAGGCAGGTGCTCTCCCAGCTGAGCTATGCTCCCGTCAGCGTTATTCATTATAACACACAATATTTATTTGTCAAGAAAAATTTTATTGTCCGAGGCGCTTGCGCCGAGTAACCTCAATTCTTAATTCTTCACTCTTAACTCTTAACTATAAAAGAGGCTCATCCGAGCCTCTTTTATTCTCTTTCTCCCGAATAGGAGGAATTGAGCGTTTTGATATTATTGATTGTTTCATCAACCCTCTTTTCAAGATTGTCGGCTTTGAGCCTTTTTCTCTGAAGGAAGTTGACTGTATATGTGTTTTCGTCATAGGAACTATCGCCGTCAAAGAGCGGAACGCCGTAGCCTTTTTCATTAAATGTGGATTTATAAACCTCTGAATCGTTTATGAAATACTCGGTGTAGCCGTATCTTGTTCTGTATGCCGATTTGCTCTGCTGAACGAATTTTGTTCCGTCGAATTTGAAAACGGTTGAGCTTGCGTTTATAACCTTTCCGTACTCCTGAGTTGAAAAGGCGTTAACGCAGTAGTAAGCCTTATTGTTTTTCTTTTTGATGATGTAATACATATCCGAATCATCGCCGAGACTGCTTGAAATGCTTTCGTTTTTATAAGCAAGAACGGCTTTCGTTCCGTTGTAGCGGTAAATCTCGATATAGTATTTATCCTCAACCTGAGCAACATAATTACCCTGAGCGTCGGTTGACCTGCTTTTAACGGCTTTTCTGTAAACAACAACGAGTTCATCCTGACCGTCGCCGTTGAAATCAACAAGGTCAACTGCGGCAAGTCCGTCAATATAGGTTAAGCTGTTTTTCTTAACAACCTTTGCCTTTCCGTATTCCTGATTATATCCGTCAACAACTGTGTAATATGCGTTTTGAATACTCTGGGAATTTGCAATAAGCTTTGCGGTTCCGGTTGCTCCGAGGAAGGATTCAACAATCTTTGAAACTCTGTCTGCGGAAACCATTGCCTTTTCCTCAACGAGAACGCCGAGTTTTATTCTTTCAAACGAGGTTGAATCAACCTTGCCGTTAATCGAAAACGCCTGAGCCGAAGAGTCGTACTCCGCAGAGTACTTCTTCTCAAAGGAGGTTCCTTTTAGCGCATAAAGAGAAACCTTTTCAAATTTATCGCCCGAATGGGTTCCGATATAATACTTGTTATTCCTGACATAGAGGGTTATCCATGCGTCATCGGTTTTCTTCTTGGTCTGGTTGGCAGGCTCGCGGTAGAATTTAACAAATTCCTTGTCGGAATTATATCCCCAAACCTCAACATAGTAGGTTCCGCTGTCCTCATAACAAACAATCAGCTCGCTGACATTATCGTTATCAAAGTCCATTTCTCTGGCAAAGCAGAGCCCCTTGAGGCGGTAGCCTGTTACTCCGTATGCGGAATAAAGATTTTCATAGGAGGAATTGCCGTATTTTGTAATGCACTGAGCGCAGACCTTGCCTGCGTCGGAATCAAATTTAGCAATCCTTTTGTTTTCGGAATCAACCGAGTGAAGAGTTGATGCAACAAGTATTGCAAAAAAGAGGAAGAAAACGAAAACAAGGGCAATTGTAACATTTCTTTTCTTTCGTTTTGAAAATTTTTCAATTTCTTCGGAAACAGTTTTTTCTTTAACAGCGTGGGCAACTGCTGCAACCTTTTCGCCGCTTTTCTTTGAAAAGGCTTTAATGGCGTCGATAATTTCGTCCTTCGTTGCCTGCTTTTGCTCTTCGCGCGCCTTTCTTCTTTCCTCTTTCTGGGCTTCTTCAATTTCTTTAAGAGTTTTGTCGACCTCGTCTTTCTTAATGTCGCGAGGCGCATCAAAAGAAGATATCAGCGACTGAATATCATCCTGATCATCGTCAAAATAATTATATTTTTTCAATCCGCCGACACCTCCTTTGCTGAGTTGTTGGTTTTTAACGGTTAGTTGTTAATTTTTTACTATACTAACATATTTGTAAAAATTTATCAACTGTTGTTGATTTTAGGCGTTTTATTTAAGAAATCTTCCCATTAACGACGGACCGAAATCAACAAAAACGCCCGTTTCCTTTGCGCTTTCCTCGTTGATGCTTTCAACTCCGCTTTCCTTCTCGCCGTTCTTGTGGTATATGAGGAAGGGAACGGGGTCGCTTGCGTGGGTTCGCGTAACAATCGGGGTAGGATGGTCGGGAAGAATCATTATTTTGTAGTCGTCGTATTTTTTGAGCCCCTCAAAAAGAATCGGAAGAACCCTTTCGTCTATAAGCTCAATTGAACGAACCTTGTTTTCGGGCTCGTTTCTGTGGCCGCATTCATCGGGCGCCTCAAAGTGGATATAAACGAGGTCGTCGCCCTTTTCAAGCAGCTCAAGACCTGCTCTTGCCTTGCCTTCAAAATTGGTGTCGATATATCCTGTTGCGCCTTCAACCTCGGCTACGTCCATTTTTGCGCAACAGCCAAGTCCTTTTAACAGGTCAACGGCTGAAACAACGCCGCCCTTGATACCGTAGATGCTCTCAAAGCTGTCAAACGCAGGTCTTGTTCCTTCGCCCCAGAGCCAGATTGAGTTCGCAGGGCGCTTGCCGTTTTTCTTTCTTTCGATATTAACGGGATGGTCCTTGAGCAAATCGTATGATTTTTTCATAAGCTCGATAAGGGGCTTTGCGTTTTCGGCTTTTGAAAGATGCTCGGTTATAACCTTCCCCGTTATGTCGTGGGGAGGGGTCATTTTTCCGAGGTCGCATGTTCCGTTATTCCATATGAGGCAGTGGCGATAGCTTACTCCGGGATAGAAGTGAAAGGTTTCGTTTCCGAGCTTTTCCTGAATATAATCAACAAGGATTTTTGCCTCCTCGGTGCTTATATCGTCGGCGCAGTAATCCTCGATGGTTTTTTCCTCATACGGCAAATCGTCTTCCGAAAGAGTTACGAGATTAGTTCTGAGTGAAACATCGCTCATCTTCATATCAATTCCGATTGACAGCGCCTCGAGCGGACTTCTTCCCATATAGAATTTCATTGGGTCAAAGCCCATAACGCTCATATTTGCAACATCCGAGCCGGGCTTCAGTCCGGGCGCAACGGTTCTGACGAGACCAACCTCTGCTCTTTGCGCAAGAAAATCCATATTGGGCTTTTTTGCGCACATCATCGGGGTCTTTCCGTCAAGTGCGGGAACGGGGTAATCTGCCATTCCGTCGTATAAAACAACAACATATTTTGTCATAATAAGTCCTCCTTTTAGGTTTCAATAAGTTTGCCGCAATAAATTATAACACCCTTAATATAACATAGAAATTTAAGGATTACAACAATATTTAGGCGTTTTTTCTTTTTTGAGTTTATGCAATTTTATACATTTGTATAACAGAATTTGTTTAATATTACTAAAGTGTTTTACGGATTTTTGTAATTTGTCACAAACGAAGGGCGTTGAAAAACGCTGTTAAAAGGTTTATAATAAAATAGAAATAATATATTCATATTTTTAAAAGAGTTTTTCGGAGGGAGAAAAATGAAAAATTCATTTAAGAAAAGGATAATCAGCATACTGCTGTGTGTGCTTCTTGCTGTGAGCGGAATCGTTCCCGCCTTTTCGGCAAGCGCAGCAGACGGAGTTATCGATACGGTTGAGCTCCAGATTTTCTTTGCTGATTCAAACACGATGGTTCCGACTTTCCAGGAGGGAACAAATGTTGAATACATAATAACGATGGTGGAGGGCGAAAAGCTCCAGCTCAAGCATGAGCTTATAGACAGCGTTATCCCCGATAACGCATACTATAAGTGGTACAGCGACACGCCCATTCTTGCCGACGTTGACCAAAACGGTCTTGTTAAGGCGTTTGACTCCTCAAAGGGCGCGGTTGTTCAGCTTTGGATAGACAACGAGGTTAAACCAATTCCGATTATCGGAAGCAAGCTCGGCGAGCTTCTTGAAAAGGCGTTTAACAACGAATATGTTGACCTCGACACTCTTGATACCGACGCAATAGTTGCAATTGTTAAAGGGGTTCTCGGTTCGGAATCCTGGCTTGCCGACTATGTTGACGCATACGAAGGAAACCTTGTTGACTCGTTAAGAGATTATCTCGACAGGGTTAATACGGGCATATACTGCCAGCTCTACTCTTCAACGGGCGAGCTTCTTGCAGAAGACCATGTTAATGTTAACGTTGTCAGAAACAACGAATGGTATGCTAATTTTCTCCCAAACGGAACACATATAACAAATAAATCCCAGATTGCAACAACTCAGGCGGTTGGAAACACTGTTCAGCTCAGCGCAATAACCTCTCCCCAGCGTCTTCACTACGGGGTTCAGTATTCGGTTAAGTCGTCGTCAATCTTTTCATCGGGAAAGGTTGTTGCAACTGTTACGGACGGCGGACTTGTTACCTTCAAAAACAAGGGAAAGGTAACAATTCTTGCTTCTCCCGATTCGGAGGATGTTATTGCCGGACTTCTGAAATTCGTTAACTATTTCTATGCTCTTGAAAACACGGGAACGCTCAACACGGATGATATTGCAAAAATAATGATTGAATATATGGGGCTCGACATCAACAGGGCGGTTCTTGCCGGAATGCTTGATGTTGCCTTCGGTGTTGCAAAGGTTGCCCAGGGAACGGCGGACCCCGTTCAGCTCACTGCAACTGCGGTTGAAATCGTTGCAAATATCATTCTTCAGATGAGATACAACGATTCAATAACCTTCACGGTTGTTGACGCCGAGCCGATTGAAAGCTTTGATATTGAGGGCGCAAAAACCGTTAAGGAAGGCTCTCAGATTCAGATGCAGCTTACCAATGTTCAGCCAAGCACAGGTAATATGAGCGACGTGGTTTGGACTTCGTCAGACCCGTCGGTTGCAAGTGTTGACGAGAAAACAGGCGTTATAACGGGTCTTGATGCAGGCGGTCCCTACGGTCAGCTCTCAACAAAGGATGTTCAGATAACCGCAACCTCAACAACGAATAATGTTTCAAGAACCGTAACGGTTACCGTTGTTGGTAAAACGGGTAACTTTATTTCAAGCGCAGATATAAACGGCTCGGATATTGTTGAAATCGGGGCTACTGAAAACTATTCATACACTGTTTATCCTTTAAGGGCTGCAGAATCCCAGAACCTCTATGTTGAGTGGGGAATTATGACCGACGAGGTTGATGAAAACGGCGACCCTGTTTATATATGGGCAACAGCCGACCAGCCGGCTCAAAACGACGTTTCCCAAATGGATTACAGAGGCCACTATATTGCTCTTGACGGCGGCAAATCAACAATTGCGCTCAGGGCATATACGGGATATGAGCTTTCAAACGGAAAATTTTACGAAATTTCTTCCTATATTGCAACCAAAGAGGTTAAAACGGGTATTCCTGTTGAAAATATTGATATTTCGGTTACGGGCGTTGCAAACTCGGGCGGAAAGATTGCAAGTGATAAAACCGTTACAATTAACGGAAAAGAGTACCACTATGTAACAATAACAAGGTCGGGCGCATATATGGGCAACGGCGCCGTTCTTAAAGCAAACGTTTACCCCGACAATGCAACCAATCAGAACCTCAAATGGGTTGTTGATAACTCCTATTACGACAACACTCTTTCCGACGACACCCACACTGCAACAGTTAAGCAGAAGGCGGGTCACGAGGTTGCCGATACTTTTAACATATATGCCGTTTCAAACGACGGAAGGGTTAAATCAAATGTTATAACCGTTTGTGTTTCCAACAACCACGTTGCAACAAATTCGATTTACGGCGACACGATTGAGGTAACAAACCTGACCAGCAGGGATGTTCAGCACACCGTAACTTTTGACGGCTCTATAACCGGCTCAAACCTTGCAACAAGGAAGGCAAACTGGTATTCCTCGGATGAATCAATTTTCACCGTTCAGAATAAAAACAACGATAATTACGATGCGGTAATAACAGGCGTTGACGTCGGCGAAGCAACAATTTACTGCGTTTCAGCCGATAACGGAATTGTTGACACTGCAAAGATTGTTGTTAAGCCTAACAAAACCTATCTTAAAAACATAATAGACCTCTGCGAAAAAACAACGATAGTAAGAACAGAGGAAAATAAAAAGCAGTATCAGCAGTATATGAGAAAGCTTGACCTATCGTATTCCGTTTACTACGACCAGGATATGGCTTCTCAGACAACCTGCGATACATATGCTCAGAATCTTTTAACTGCATTCTATAAGCTCGGCGGATTTGTCAGCGTCGGAAGCGTTGAAATCCTCGGAACAAGCAAGAAGCCGCTTGCAAGCGATTTTGTAACTGTTTCTGTTGGCGCAACAACAAATTATACCAAATACAACTATGATTTCGATTATAAGGTTAATCCTTCCTCGGCAATGTATAGCGATGTTCAGTGGAGCTCGTCAAGCAGCAGTATCAGTGTTGACGAAAACGGCATATGCACACCGACCTCAAACGACCCCTGCTCATCAATAATCACCTGCAAGGTTACCGATTATATGGGCAACGAGCGAAGCGACAGTGTTTACGTTGCTTTTGCAAGAAACAAGGCAACGGGAGTAAGCCTTAATTATTCGGAACTCAGAGACCGGAAGGTTGGCGAATCAACCCAGCTTACTGCAACCGTTTCTCCGACGGGCATTTCCTCGGCGTCGGTTAAGAATGTTTTCTGGGAATCAAGTGATGAAAGCGTTGCAACGGTTAACGAAAGCGGAGTTGTAACATATGTTTACGGCGGCGACTGCGAAATTAAATGCACAACGGCGGACGGCGGCTACACCGCTGTTTGCAAGATAAATGTTATAACCAACTACGACCCGTTGAAAACGCTTATTCAGCAATATACTGACTTAAACCTCTCGGAACCTTCATACTATCCCGAAACCTGGGCTGTTTACACAGCGGCAATGGCTGAGGCAAAACAGGTTGTTCAGGAGGGCGGTCACACTCAGAAAGAGGTTGACGCAATGTATGCTAAGCTTGAGGCGGCATACAATCAGCTTGAGAGATACACATATATGTCGAGCGTTGAAATCTATATTGAAGGTCAGCCGACATCCGAATTTTATCAGTATGACGCAAGCCTTCTTACAGAGAGCGTCAGCGGTGAGGGAATCGGATACACCAACGCATCCCTCGACCTCAACGTTCGTCTTTATCCCAACAATGCGTCATATGCATCTGTTAAATGGGAAAGCGACACAAGCGATATTTCCGTAACAAGCGAAGGCGTTGCCTCTCCGACTTCAAACAAGCCGAGCTACGGCAAGATAACCTGTACTGTAACAGACCATTTCGGAAACAGTCACGCTGATTCGGTATTTGTTTCGTTTGCATATTTCCCTGTAACGGCGCTGAAGCTTTCCGATAACAATATCAACGGAACTGTCGGCGCAACCTATCAGCTCGCCTGCACGGTTGAGCCAACGGGAACCGGAATCCTCCATATCGGGGCTGCTTCAATTCAGGATTTCTATTGGGAAAGCGATGATGAGAGTGTTGCAACCGTTGATGAAAACGGACTTGTTACCTTCGTTGACGCAGGCTCAACAACAATCCGCGCAGTATCATATGACGGCGGTATTTCCGCTGAATGCACAGTTTCAACCGAGGGCGACAGAAGCGCTCTTAAAGCAGCGGTTGAAAACTATAAGGATGTTGATTATCAAAACTACGAATATTCTTACGGACAGAATTTCAGAAATAAATATGAAATTGCAGTAAATGCATTAACCGATTTAACTCTTTCTCAGGCAGAGATTGATGAAATTGCTCAGAATGTTGTTATTGCAGCTGAAGAGATGTATGCTCATCCGTATATCGGCGTTGAAGATTTCAATCTTTCATACGAAGCATACTACGACCCGTATGTTGGCTCGGATACAAGAGTTGACTACGGAACCGTAAGCAGCAACAATCATTTAACCGTTAAGCTTTCAAATTCGGGTTATGCATCAAACAACACAAGAAACTATGTTGATATAACTGCGGCAGTAACACCTGCTAATGCAAGCTATAAATCAATTGCCTGGAAGGTTCTTTCAACAAATAATCTAAAGAGCTCCTCGCCTACTGATGAAAAGGAAATCAGATTAACTCCGGATTCAAATGCAGCAGGCTGGGCGAAGCTTGCGGTTACTGCAACGGATAATTACGACAGGGAAACAACGAGAGTTATCTATGTTGTTATGGCGGATAACACAGCGACCTCGCTGACCGTAAGACCTGCAACCCTAACCCTTCTTGCAACACAGGGAACAACCGCTATTCAGCATATTTTCGGCGGCTCGCCCGATATAACCTCAATTGAGTGGACTTCAAGCGACGAGAACGTTGTTAAGGTAAGCTCCGCAGGCGGAATTACCCCCGTTGACAAGGGAACGGCAACAGTAACAGCTGTTTCATACGACGGCGGCTACACGGCAAGCGCAACAATCAATATCGAAACCGATTTCTCACCTCTTGCCGAGAAGGTTTCGGAATATAAAGCAATAATCGAAAGCGTTTCCGATGAAAAGGTTTACACCGAAGAAAGCCTTAACACACTTGCCGCAGCCGTTCAGGAATGCGAAAGTGTTATTGAACAGGAAACTGCAACTCAGGCAGAGGTAAATTCCTATCTTGAAACTCTGAACGCAGCGTATAGCTCGCTCAGAAAATATGTTCCTGCAACAGGCGTTGAGGTTGCTGTTGACGGAGAGCAGAGCGGAGTTTCAGAGCCAAATGAAGGCTTTGTCAGATACACCTCGTCGAATTCCTTGCTGACAAATAAGAAGATACAGCTCAAGGCAAGGATTCTTCCCGAAGAGGATGAACCTCTTTATGAATCAATAGTATGGACCTCCTCCAACAGCGCCGTCCAGGTTGATGAGCTTGGCCTTGTAACCAACCTTTCACCGAGAGGAGCATATTCGCTAATCACCTGCACGGTAACAACCGAAGAGGGCGATAGCTACAGCGACAGCATTTATGTAACCTTCGTTCGATACGGCGCAACAGCGGTTACATTTGACAGCGACAAGATTTACGGCGCACCTCAGCAGACAAAGCAGCTTGTTCCGAATCTTAATCAGGAGGATACAAGCACAGCGGCAGCGCTTCTCAGCGTTAACGACTGCCTGTTCTCATCATCAAACGAAGAGGTTGCAACCGTTGATGAAGCCGGAAATATAACCTTCATAACTCAGGGCGAAGCAACGATAACCGTAAAAGCAATCGACGGCGGATTTATCGGAACAATCCCTGCATACACAACATGGGACACAACGGCTCTTCAGGAAGCTCTCGCAACTGCCAAGGCGCTTAATTACACTGATTATGCAGTTGAACAGGGAACAGCTCTTCTTGCTCAGATAGATGCAGCGGAAGCTGTTATGGATAATGTTTATGCTCCGCAGGATGAAATTGACGAAGCTTGCACAAATCTGCTTGATGCAATTTCAAATCTTGAAGGACATGAGTTTATTCTTCCGAATCCTGTTATCAAGGTTGGCGACAATGAGATTGCAAACGGAGTTTCATATCCGATTAACGACAGCAATCAGGTTGTTGTTACCTATGAAATGAACGAAGGCGCAATGATTAAGTCGGCTGAGTGGAACACGAAGGATGCAAACGGCGCAAGAGCCTCTGTTTCGGGCAACAGCCTTGTTATAACCAAAACATCTGATGATAAGGCAACAATCACCGTTGAGCTTAAAACTGTTGATGAATACGACAGAGAACAGACCTTCGGCTACACAATTTATGTTGTTGATGCAATTATAAATATTGAGTCAATTTCACTTACTGCGGACGGCGAGGCGGTTGACGGACCGATAACAAAGAGCGGTTATTCGCTTGCTTATCAGAACTTCAGCCCGATTCAGCTTGCATATGTTGCAGAGCCGGCAAATGCAATCGAGCCCGTCAGCGTTAGCTGGACCTCAAGCTCAACAAGATATATAACCGTTGACGAAAACGGACTTGTTAACCTGACAACGCTTGGCAAGGCGGCAAGAACAAACACGGCAACAATAACCTGTACGGTAACTAATTCGGATGGCTCAACCGCCTCGGCTTCGGTTACCATAACAATTAAGAGATAAGGAGGAAACGAATATGTTTAACAATAAAATAAAAAAATATCTTTCCTCCGTTCTTGCTCTGATAACAGTCGTAATCAGCATAAGCGCGTCAATGTTTGCTTATGCTGACGGCGATGTTGCAATAAACAAAGTAAATTTCAAGGACGATATCTGGAGAGAAATCGTTGCAAATTATATCGACCCGAACAGCGACGGCGTTCTCACTCAGGATGAGATAAGCGGGATAACCCTGATTGATGTTTCAGGTTTTCTTGAGGCGGAATACGGCGAGGATACAATGGTGGAAATTGCCGATTTATCCGGAATTGAGTATTTTACCTCGCTTAAAACACTCCGCGTAGGCGGTATTGGACTTGAAAGCCTTAATGTTTATCCCCTTGTTGCCTTAACAAGTCTGACCTGTCAGGGCAACTATCTTGAGGAGCTGAACCTCTTAAACAATTCGGAGTTAAAAGAGCTTAACTGCTCGGCAAACTTTCTTAAAAGCCTTGAGCTTTCGCTTCTGCCGAATTTAACAAAGCTTATTTGCCATTCAAATGAGATTAATAGCTTAAACCTTTTGGAAAACACAAAGCTTGAACAGCTCAATGTTTTTCAGAACGAATTAACGAGCCTTGATTTGAGCGGCAACCCTCTCCTTTCATCGCTCAACTGTTCAAAGAATCACCTGAAAACGCTTGATTTAAGCGCAAATCCGCTTCTCTCAGAAACAGTGGAAAGCTCTATCGGAAACCAAACTGTTAGCGCAAAGGCAAATTATTCATCTGATGACGGGTCAATCTATGCCGATTTTGAAATTCAGAATTCTTCAAGAGTTGTTTCAACCTCTCTTGACAGAGTTGAAGAGGTTGATAGTTCGGTTATCTATGTTAAGGGCTACGATGGCACAAGTTTCGTAACCTATGAACCCGAGCAGATTCTCGGAGGAATAGATTATTACTATAATGTAAATCTTGAGGGCGCAGCCAATATGAGCGTTCATATTGATGTTGAAAGAGATTTCTATGTTGTTCGCTACTATGACAGCGAAAGCCTTGAAAACAAAATCGGCGAAGAGATTGTTAACGGCGGAGGCGCAGCTCAGTTTGAACTCGCCGAAATGCCTCAGTGCAAGCAGCTTGTAAGCTGGAGCGCAGACCTTGCCGAAATTAACGAGGACCTTCAGGTTTATGCAAACTGGAAGGATGACCACAGCATAAGGATAACCTCTTTTGAAAACGGCGTTGTAACAATTGAATGCACGAAGGGCTGCGGAACAAGAGAGAGCTATACCTTCGCTGATTATATCAATGCAAGAGAAAGCGACGAAGGTTTTGTTTCATCGCTTGACCTGAATTCCGACGGAATTATCAATGCAAAAGATTTTGCAATGTTAATCAGAGGAGCATACTAAAAGCAATTCAAACTAATCACGAAGAAATATCAACTAATAGCAAAAAGGGGCTGTCTCACGGAAGTGAGGCAGCCAAAATTGTTATTAGGGAAAAATATTTATCAAATAAATAGAATTGTAGAAATATTTGTACAGATTTTCCACCTAATTGTTGAAAAAGAGTGCAAAATAACAAGGATAT
>JAFUZY010000044.1 GCA_017476375.1 Eubacterium sp. | reverse complement strand
CGTTTTATCCTTTCTCCTTCTTTGCATAATAGTTGTTTTGGCGTTCTTTTCGCCGGCTGCAAAATCAGGTGCAATAGAGGGCATTAATCTCTGCGAAAACATAATAATCCCCTCCCTTCTTCCGATTCTGATTCTATCAAATACAATAACAAGAATGAACTCCGGCAAAACCTCTTTTGCGGTTTTATTTGGTCTTATATCCCGATTTCCTGCAGGTGCGATTTTAACCAATGAGCTTTATAAGCGAGGCTGTATTTCCGAAAAGAAAGCAGAAAGGATTATGTGCTTTAATTTCTGCGGCGGAATTGCTTTTATAATCAGTGCGCTCGGTTCAGTAATATATAAAAGCACAAAGGCGGGTGTTATTCTATTCATTTCCTGTGTTTTATCCTCTCTGATTATTGCTATGATAACAAAGCCTTTTTATAGGGATGAGGGAGATTTTGAAAACTATTCTTCAAAACTGAAATTCAGTTCGGCAATCTCCGAGAGTGCTGAAATCTCGGTTAAAAGTCTTGCTGTTATGAGTGCGTATATCATTCTTTTTTCATCGCTGCTCTCACTTGTAAGCATTCCCGATTACTTAATACCGCTGCTTGAAATAACAAACGGCATATGCAAGGCTGAAAAACTGATTCCCCTGCCCTTTTGCGCATTCTTTCTGAGTTTCGGCGGACTTTGTATTCATTTTCAGTTAATTCCGTTTCTAAGTAATATGAAGATAAGGTATCATATCTTTCTATTATTTCGACTGCTTTCGGCGTCTCTTTCGTTTTTCATCTGCAAAATCCTTCTTCATTTCATCCCCGACGCTCTTCCTGCCTCCGTTTCACTTTCCCCGTCGTTGCCCTTTGAAATGAGCAAGCTCGGAGGCGGTCTTTCAATGGTTATGATAATCGGCTGTGCCGTTGTTGTTTTCGACCTTGAAAACAGAAAACTGCAGTTGAATAAATAACCTGCTTATGTTATTATTTAACTATGCAGAAAGAGGTTTAGAATATGAAAAGATTTTCAAAAATAACCGCCTGCCTTCTGGCGGTTATAATGCTTTTTTGCTCGTGCTCGGATTTTTCATTTGTCGGGCTGACGGACAGCAGAATAGATTTAGAAAGCATACCCGAATTTCAGAATACGCCCTATATTGAAATAAACGGGAACATTCCCGATTTTGACGAAAGCGAGCTCAAGGCGAAATCCTTTGAAAGCTACGGAGAGCTTGACGCTCTCGGAAGATGCACAACCTGCGTTTCCTGCATCGGCGTTGATTTAATGCCAACCGAAAAGCGAGGACCAATCGGCGATGTTAAGCCAACGGGCTGGCATTCGGATAAATATGCCAATGTCGACGGAAACTATCTCTATAACAGATGCCACTTAATCGGCTATCAGCTAACTGCGGAAAACGCAAACCGAAAGAATCTTATAACCGGAACAAGATACCTCAACGTTCAGGGAATGCTGCCCTTTGAAGACGAGGTTGCCGATTACATCAAGGATACAGGCAACCATGTTTTATACGAGGTCACTCCTGTTTTTAAGGATTCCGAACTTCTTGCGAGGGGCGTTCATATGCAGGCTCAAAGTATAGAAGACGGCGGAAAAGGCGTTTCCTTCAATGTTTATTGCTATAACGCTCAGCCCGGAATTGAAATTGATTATCAGACCGGCGACAACAAGGCGGGCAAAACAGAATACATATTTGATGATAAAAACAGCAAAAGCACGTATATTGTTAACACTAATTCGAAGAAATTCCACAAGCCCGCCTGCACTGCGGTTGAGGATATGAATCCGGCAAATAAAAAAGAATACAAAGGAACAAGGAGCAGCCTGATAAACAACGGCTACTCCCCTTGCAAAATCTGCAATCCATAAAGAATCAGGGAAGGGGTCAGACCCCTTCCCTGATT
>JAFUZY010000043.1 GCA_017476375.1 Eubacterium sp. | reverse complement strand
CCCTGCTCTTCCTTGTTTTCAAAAATAAAAAAGGAGCAAAATATGAAAAAATTAATTAAAGTCCTTGTTTTACTTTTAAGTATATCGCTCATATTTTCTTCATGCTCAAAAAGCTCAAGAAGAATTAATGATTTAACAATTGTTCAGGCGTTTGCAATTGATGAAAACAGAGGCAAAACAGAGATTGAAATCCAGTATCTAAATCTCTTTGCAAACAGCGGAAGCACCGACCAGCTTCAGGGCAATATAACCGATGTTTCAGAGTCAGCAGGAGATAATATTTCTTCGGCTGTTTTCAATGCCTCCAAGACCGTTTCAGAAGACATTTTCTTTGGTCAAAATAAAGTTATTGTTTTTGGGCTTGACTATGCTCAGAAAAACATTGATGAGGGGATTGAATATCTGTTAAAAAGCTATGATTCCCGACCGGATGTTCTTGTTTCGATTGGTATTCCGAATGCAAAAAGTATTGTAAAAAGCAAGGAAAACGGCGCAAAAATTCCTGCTGAAAACATCTATTCGCTTATGAAGCTCGGCGAAGAGAACGGACATTCGCCAGCCGTTACAGTCTGCGATTTGCTGAACTTATATAACGACGAAACCTCTGATATTTACCTTCCTGTTTTAAGTGCCGAAAATGATAATGCAAAATGCGAAGGAACAGCGATTTTCTCGGAGGGCAAGTATGCTGCGCTTCTCAACGAAAGCGAAACCTTTGGCTTCCTTCTTGCAAAAAATAAGCTCAGAGGCGGAATCCTGACTGTTGAAGTTGCAAACATAGGCACCGTTTCGGTTGATATAAGCTATTCAAAGGCGAATAAATATGTTGAAATAAAAAATGAAAAGCCTGTTTTCTGTATTGATATCAGCGCAAAGCTCGTTGTCACGGAAACAGGGAAAACAATAAAGAGCATCCTATCGGAAAGCGATTATAAGAATATTCAGGCGGCTTGCGAAAAACAAATGAAAAAGCTATGTGTGAGCGCTGTTTCTAAATGCTTTAAAAACAAAAGCGACCCCTTTATGTGCGCAAGGTATCTTTATATGAAGAATACAGGACTGTATAAAGAAATGAAGCCTGTTTGGAAAAGCAACCTTGAAAAAATCGAAATCAAAACAACCGTCACATCAACCCTTCAGCGAATAAACAACAACACCGCCTGATGTAAGACAGGGGTCAGACCCCTGTCTCAGGATTGTGTATTCGATTGAAAGGGGGTTGACGGCGCTCGCTTCTTTTTCAGTTCTCTTCTTATCCCTCACAACTGCAATAACAGGTATTATCGCAGTCAAAAGGAAAAGAATCATAAAAATTATTAATGCTTTCTTCACACGCTTCACCTTGACAATATATTTTAAATTATGTATAATTATTTCTTAAGTTATATGTACTTATATAATATTATATTTTGGAAGGAGTGTTAATATGTCATCATATATTTCTCCCATTTCAATGGATGCTATATCCTCGCTTTGCGACGTACTCGAAAAAAACAATGCCGTGAAGCCCATGGATTTTGAAAGATACGAAGTTAAAAGAGGTTTGAGAAACAGCGACGGAACCGGAGTTATGGCAGGCTTAACCCGAATCTGCTCAGTTGAGGGTTACTATATTCTTGAAGGTGAGGTTGTTCCAAAGGAAGGAAAGCTTTCATACCGCGGATTCGACATTAAAGATATAGTTGAGAGCTGCATTGCCGACAACAGATACGGTTTTGAAGAAATCGCTTGGCTCCTCATATTCGGTTCGCTACCGACAGAAGCTCAGATTGAATCACTTCGTGAGGTTATCGGCGAATGTCGTGTTCTTCCGAATGATTTTGTTGAAGACATTATTATGAAACATCCTTCAAAGGATATAATGAATAAGATGGCGCGTTGCGTTATGGATTTATATTCCTTTGATCAGGACCCCGATAACACATCGGTTGCAAATGTTCTTCGTCAGTCGCTCCAGCTTCTTGCTCAGTTCCCGACAATTATGAACACCGCATATCAGGTTAAGAGAAGAGCGTTTTACAACAAATCAATGTATCTTCACCCGATTATCAAGGATATTTCAACTGCCGAGTATATTCTCCGCCAGACAAGAGCGGATAAGAAATACACTCAGGAGGAAGCACATCTTCTTGACATCTGCCTGATGCTTCACGCAGACCACGGCGGAGGAAATAACTCAACCTTCTCAACAAGAGTTTTAACCTCAAGCGGAACGGACACTTATTCGGCAATTGCTGCAGGTCTCGGCTCGCTTAAAGGTCCGCGCCACGGCGGAGCAAACATAAAGGTTAAAAACCAGATGGACTACATACTCAGTCATATTACAAACCCTGATGACGACGGCGAAATGCGCGATATACTCGCTAAGATTCTCAAAGGAGAAGCTGCCGACGGCTCGGGACTTATCTACGGTATGGGTCATGCGGTTTATACAAAGTCAGACCCGAGAGCAGTTATTCTTAAAAAGAACGCAAGGAAGCTTGCATATGAACACGGATTTGAAAAGGAATTCAAGGTTCTTGAGGCAGTTGAACGCTTAACCCCCGAGGTTTTCGCCGAGGTTAAGGGAGTTTCAAAAGCAATGTGCGCTAATGTTGACCTCTACTCAGGACTTGTTTACAAGGTTTTAAGAATTCCCGAGGATTTATATACTCCCCTCTTTGCAACCGCAAGAATTGCAGGCTGGAGCGCTCACAGACTTGAGGAAATAACCTCCGGCGGAAGAATTATGCGTCCTGCTTACAAGAGCGTTTCAAAACCGAGGCAGTTCATTCCTCTTGATGAAAGATAATGGAAAACAAAAGATTTAAACTGAGCTTTGTTGCAGCCTTTATCTTGCTGATTTCCTCTGTTGCCGTCTACGCAATCGGGGTAATATCACGCGCGCAGAGCAAAACTAACATAATCGTTTATCTGCTTACCCTTTTAATGCTTTGCGTTTTAGCATACCAAAGCTTCAGGGAAAAAGAATATCCGAAAGCATTTGAGCCGAAAAAAAACAGATATATAGCCGATTCCTCCCTTCTTGCCGGAGGAGGTTTCATCATTGATTTTATAGGCTCATCAATTGCTCTTTATTATCTTTTCGATGCAAAAAGAGTTAATCCTGCCGAAACAGGATTATATATCGGCAGTATAGCTTTCTCTCTCCTTTCAACGCTCTATTTTGCGGCAATATATCTTTCATATACGGGCAACGCATATGATTTCAGAAGGTTGAAAATTCTTCATTTTGCCCCGCTTCTATGGGCAATTTCAAAGAGTGGACTTCTTATTTTAAATGCCGTTGGCTTCAGGAACGACGCATTTTCGACAATAAAAGGCTTGTTGCTTATTTTTGCAATTCTTTTCTTTTTCACCTTTATTGTTGAGATTGAAAATGAGGAGGGTGCTAAAAAATCCTTTGTTTTCTTTATCGGAGCCCTCTCGTATCTCTGCCTTCTTATTCTTTTTATAAGATATTTTGATATGAGATATAATAATGCGCCCCTCGTCGGTGAGGATACATTTTTTACGGCAACCTCGCTCTGTCTTTTTATATTCACCCACTATTTAAGAATAAACCTGTTATCACCAACACGCTAACAACTGTCAAAATAAATGCTTAACGATTTTCTTTTAAACTTAAAGACTGTTTTAATTCAGGTTGGTATTCTCTATCTGATTGCATCTGTCGGCTTTGCGGCAGATAAGACCAAAATATTTGTGCAGGCAGACGGCAAGCGCCTTGTTGACCTGCTTTTCAATATGATTCTGCCGATTGCGGTTATCAACTCTTTTCTTTCGATGGAGCGAACAAAAGAGCATATCAAACTGCTTTTTTTCGCATTTCTTCTCGCGCTGATAACCCATATTTTTGCAATCGCTCTATCAAGCTTAACCTTTCGCAGGAAGCCGAAAAAGGAAAGCGGAATATACCACTATGCAACAACCTTTTCAAATGCTGCATTTTTTGCGCTTCCTCTTGCTCAGAGCGTTATCGGCAATGAGGGAATATTCTATTGCTCGTGCTATATTGCAATATTCAACATATTTGCGTTCACATACGGAATCAATCAGATTTCCGGCGGAAAGGCAAAAATCAATGTTAAAAACCTGATATTAAACCCGGGAACAATCAGCGTTATAATCGGACTTCCGCTCTTTCTTCTCGGAGTTCGTCTTCCCGACTTTCTTTCAGACACAATGGGAAGGATTGCAGCCTGCAATTCGCCGATGGCAATGATAGTTTTCGGAACCTTCTTTGCAAACTGTAATTACAAAAATATTTTTATAAAGAAAGAAATATATCTAGTTTCGTTTTTAAGATTAATCGTTATTCCATGCTCTATGCTGCTGATTTTCAGATTGCTCGGTGCAGGCGGAAATATGCTTATTTCTCTTGTTATTTCAACCTCTGCACCCGTTGCAACAAACACGGCAATGTATAGCGCAAAATACGATAACGACACTGCGCTCAGCGCCGAAATAGTTGGGCAGACAAGCATTTTTTCAATTATTACCATGCCGATAATTGTTGCAATCGCATCAATTATCTAACACAGTATTTACCATTTAAAATTAACATTTTACATATTGAATTTTTAGAAATATTTAATATATAATAAATTAAAATTCAGGAAAAAGAGTGATTTTATGAAGCTTGTTATAGCAATCATTTCAAATACGGATACAGAAAAGGTTACATCTGCGATTGCGCAGAAAGGATATTCATCAACAAAAATTTCAACGAGGGGTCAGTTCCTTGTTGACGGGCACACAACCCTTCTCATCGGCTGCGATGATGATAAGGTTACCCCCCTACTTGAGATTATGAAAAACGCCGCAACGAAGCGTGTTGTTAAATCCGAAGGTGTTACAAGCACAATATCGGGCTCGCTGCTCAATCAGGCAGTTGACGTTGAGGAATACGGAATTGTTGCATTCGTTATAAATATTGAGGAATTTTTTAAACTCTGATATGAAATTTGAATCATTTAAAGGAAACCTGAGAGTTAAAGAGCAGCTCGAGATTCTTATTGAATCAAACCGCTTCCCTCACGCTCTTATAATTGAGGGTGAAGAGGGGCTCGGCAAAAAAACGCTCGCAAAGGAAATTGCACTTTCTTTAATGTGTATAAGCAATGAAGAGCGTCCATGCAAAAGCTGCGCGCAATGCTCAAAGGTTTTAAAAGGAATACATCCCGATATATGCGAATACGGTCCTGATGAAAGCAAGAAAACAAGACCTTTCACGGTGGACACCGTTCGTGAAATAATAAACGATGCTGCTATTCAGCCCAACGAATCGCAGTATAAGATATACTTTCTCTATGAATGCGAAAGAATGAACGCATCGGCACAAAACGCTCTTTTAAAACTGATTGAAGAGCCGCCCTCATATGCAATTTTCATTCTCTGCACCGAAACAAAATCCGCCCTTCTTGAAACAGTTTTATCAAGAAGCGTTGCGATTTCACTCGAAGGGGTTAATCCTTCCGAAGGTGCGCAATTCATATGCGAAAGAGATGAAAAAATCAGCTTCGACGACGCTTATCGGGCTCTTTCGGTCTGGAACGGCAATATCGGAAAAGCAATTGCAAGCCTCGGCGATTCTAAGCTTGCAACAATCAGCAAAAATGCCAATGATATAGCACTTGCGGTTATTGACGACAAGGAGTATTCTCTGATTAAGGCATGCTCGGTTTTTGAGAGGGATAATCTCGGTATGATTTCAGCGCTGTCATATCTTAAAATGATATTCCGCGACGCACTTCTCTTTGAGAATGGAGCCAATATGCTTTCAAATCAGAAGGAAACTGCAAGAAAGCTTGCATCATCGCTTACAAAATCGAAATTGCTCAAGCTCTGTGAGGTCTGCGACAAAATAAGCGCCCTTGCAGCAGGCAATGGAAATAATGCACTTTTAATAACAAAACTCTGCTACGAACTGCGCAGAGCGCAAGGCAGATAAGGCTCCGCCTTATCCGCAATTAAAAATTAATAATTAAGAATGAAGAATTTCGGGAGGGCGCTGCCCTCACCTGATTATAAATATCTTTTTCTGTTTCAGGAGGAAAACAAATGGTTAAAGTCGTAGGAGTCCGTTTTAAAGATACGGGCAAAACATATCACTTTGATCCTAAGAATATTGAAATACATACAGGAGATAATGTTATCGTTGAAACCTCTCGCGGCGTTGAATGCGGAAAAGCTGCGACGGGAATCAGCCAAATAGCCGAGGATGAAGTTGTCGGCGAGCTCAAACCGATTTTAAGAATAGCAACTAAGGATGATATGCTTCAGCTCGAAAAAAACAAAGAGCTTGAAAAGCAGGCATACAGTATTTGTCTTAAAAAGATTGAAGAGCATTCTCTTGAAATGGATTTAACCGATGCGGAATATACCTTCGACAGGTCAAAGATTATCTTTTATTTCACAGCCGACGGCAGAGTTGATTTCAGGGAGCTTGTTAAGGATTTGGCTTCTGAATTTCACACAAGGATTGAGCTTCGCCAAATCGGTGTCAGAGATGAAGCTAAAATGCTCGGCGGTCTCGGAATGTGCGGAAGACCGTTTTGCTGTTCAACATTTTTAAATGATTTTCATTCGGTTTCGATAAAAATGGCAAAGGTTCAGGGGCTTTCGCTCTCGCCCGGAAAAATCAGCGGTTGCTGCGGAAGACTTATGTGTTGCCTTCAGTACGAACAGAATTCATATGAATATCTAAACAAAATAACCCCATCTGTAGGAACAAGGGTTGATTGCAGAAGCGGACGCGGAACAGTTGTTGACAGAGCTGTTTTAACAGGCACTCTCAAGGTTCAGCTTGACGATATGCCCGAAGGCGCTCCCGTTGTTGTTAATAAAGACGAGGTAAGAATTCTCAAAAAATAATTTATTAAACCTATTGCTTTTTTATAATCTATTTGCTATATTATAGTTGTGAATAAATTATGGAGGTAAAATTATGGCTTACAAAATTTCTGATGAATGCATCTCTTGTGGTGCTTGCGCAGGCGAATGCCCTGTTGGCGCTATTTCCGAAGGCGACGATAAATATGTAATCGACGCTGATGCTTGCATCGAGTGCGGTGGTTGTGCAGATGTTTGCCCTGTTGGTGCTCCTGCTCAGGACTAATCAAATTTAAAACGCTCCGAGGCTTCCGCTTCGGAGCTATTATTTTTTCAAATCAGGGAAGGGGTCAGACCCCCTCCCTGATTTTTGCGTTTTGCATTTTAATTATGAAATCAGGTATTCCCTGATTTCATTTAAGACCTTCTTTTCAATTCTTGAAACATACGACCTGCTTATATTAAGCCTTTGCGCAACCTCTCTCTGTGTTAAAGGTTTCTTATTATTCAATCCATACCTGAGAATTATAATCTCTTTTTCTCTTTCATCCTCCATATTACTGATAAAATTTCTTGCCTTTTCCCAATTCGTCTTTTTTTCAAGGTCCTCTGCTAAATCGCGGCTGTCGGAAACAATTTCTTCTATCGTCAGCGGATTACCGTCTTTATCCGTTTCAATCGCATCTCCGAGCATAACGTCGTTACCCTGTTTTTTCAGTGAACGAAAATACATTAAAATCTCGTTTTCAATGCAACGGGAAGCATATGTTGCAAGCCTTGTTCCCTTAGAATTGTCAAAGGAATCAATCGCCTTAATAAGCCCGATTGTTCCGATTGAAATCAAATCATCCGTATCGTTCGTTTTAGAATAGTATTTTTTAACAATGTGGCTGACGAGGCGAAGGTTTCTTTCAATCAGAACCGCCCTTGCCTGTTTGTCGCCATTCAGTTTTCTTTCGATATATTCCCTCTCCTCTTTAGGAGGAAGGGGTTTGGGAAAGGAAGAGGTGTTTTGAATATGAAGAATAAAATAAATAATATTCGCACTTAAAAAAGAAAGAATCGCGCTAAACATTTTCATCACCAAATCATAATATGAATTTCACTCCAAATATATGCTTACCGTTAATTTCAGACAGGGGACGGTCCCCTGTCTGAAAAGAAATTTGCGCCGATAATGTGGAGCCCGAAGGCGCCCTGATAACGATAAGAATCAAGCCTTACTTTATATGCGTCAAAGGTATGTGCCGCAACAAGCGGAATACTGCCATCGAATCCGACAACAATCAGTGTATGATAATATTCAATTCCGTTGTTTAGCAAAATATAATCGCCCTCATCGAGCTGATGAATCTCCCTTGCAATTCCGAACGGGCCCTCTCCCCTGTTACTGAGCATAAATCTCTTAAAAAATTCGCATCCGCTCCATGCAGGCGCGCGATTATCCGGAGAAATATAATACCAGCCGTACTCCCTTTCAAAATTCATAACTCTGCACCCTGCATAAAGGCATTGAGATGCAAAATTAGTGCAGTCGCCTCCCAAACCGTCAAAATTATAGTATTCGGGGTTTCTTTTCATCGCCCATTTTTTCGCATATTCAAGAGCCTCTGCTCTGTTATATTCAATAAAATGCATAATAATCTCCTCAATACATTCTATTTAAAAACAAAAAAACAGTCCGTCGAAACGAACTGTTTTTAATATGTTTTTTATTCTGCGTCAGTTGCTTCTTCAGCAGCTTCTTCGCCTTCAGCGGGCTTCTTCTCTTTGAGAAGAACGAATTTCTCCATCGGGAAGAGAACAACCATCTGAACAAAGCCTGCAACCATTGATGCAATAAGTCTTGCTATACCGCTGATGAATGAGTTGTCAACCTTTGAAAGCGCTCCGTAGATTGCGCCCTGCATCCAGGTTGAGAAGAGGATGAGCGCAAGCATAAGAATGATATAGATAACAAACATATACTGCGGTGCATCTGATTTAAAGGTTGTTTTCTTATTCTGAATATAGCCATAGATATTAGCAATAAGATTTGAAAGAAGGAACGGAAGAACATAGCCCCAGGTTGTAACACCGTCAACAACATATTTTGTAAATTCCTTGCTTCCGGGTTCAAAAATAAGATTAGGATTGAATATTCCCTGAAGAAAAGCGGGAAGAGTTGCTGTTACATGGTCAAAAATCAAGGGCAAGAGATATGCAAGACCTATCTGAATGATTGTAACAAGTCCGCTGACAACGAGGAATTTAACAAGCTGCCAAAGGGTTTTCATAAATGAGCCTTTTTCCTCAGCTGCATTATCAATACCGCCGATGCTGAATTTTTTCTTTTCGTCTGCCATAATTTTACTCCTTTTTTGCATTTCTGCATTATTTACAAAAATATTATATCAGCAACAGGAATTTATTGCAATATTTTTTTAAAATAGACCGATGAGAAGGATAATCAGCCATACAATAAGGGCGATTAAGCCAACAACAACCGCAAGAAGCAAAAGAACAAGAAGAATCAGGCAAATGAGAACGAGAACGCCTTTCTTGCTTGGCTTTACGGGGTCTGCAAATTCTTTTTCTTCAAACATTTCTGCAGGCGCAGGATTTTCCTCATCATAAAGAGGATAGAGCGGAAGCGAGCATTCTGCATCACAGTAGCCGCTGTTCCAGAGAAGAGGTTCAACAAGACTTCTTACGCTCTTTGCACCCTTGAGGAATTTGCCAATCGGCATATGAATAACGTTCAGGAAAGAATCAACAACATTGAGCAATCCGCAGGTGAGCTTGTATTCCCTTGTACCGGGTCCGTACGGCGAATCGCCGCAGTAGAGATTCTGAACAAGCTCAAGGATGAAATCAACAACCTTGTTGTCCTTGATATCCTCAATATCCGCCTTTTTAAGTCCGCTCTCCTTTTTGCAGAGCTTCCAAACCTTCTTGAAGGTAAGCCTGCTCAAAAACTTGCCGAACGGATGAAGAACGGGTTTGAGTTTTCTCGCCTTTTCCTTGCTTATCGAGAAAGAGGGCGCCGTTTCGATGAACTTATCATAATCATTTGCAAGCGCATCAATAACGTTTCCAATCATTCCGAAGAAGAAGCCCTTCATATATTCATCAAAAGGCTTGCCGTTTGTATCAAGCCCCGGAACATCTTTGATTAAAACAGTTTCAACGTCTATCTTTCTGTTTTTCGGGTCAACTGTTATGTTCCTCATTGCAGGCGGACAGCCAATCATTGCGCCGCAGGCAATATCATAAAACCTGTTGCCCTTAGGAGTTGTTATGTAGCTAACATCGTGAACATGGGTATGCCCCGTCAACATACAGCAAAGTCCGTTATCGGCAAAGATTTCTCTTGTTACCTCGTGGTGTTTTTGCATATCGCCCTTGCCGATGATTGAATAAAAGGGCGAGGGTGAAATCATCGGATGATGTGTCATCGCGATAACAAACTGGTCGTTTTTGTGAGCGTCCTCAAGCTGTTCCATTATCCAGTCCATACAGTCATCCGAATAACCCGAACCGCCTTCACCGTTTTCCTTGAGGTTATAGTCATCATTAAGAGCAAAAAGACGATAGCCGGGTGCAAGCTGAACAACATAGCTCATCGACTGTCTGTGCTGGGCAATTGCCTCGTTCGGACCGAAATCATAATACATATCCCAAAGGTCAGCCCTGTCCTTAACAGTCGGAACCTGAATAACATTATCACCGTCGTAGCCGTTTGTATAACCCTCCCATCTGTAATCGTGGGTTGCGGTTATAACATAAACCCTCTTACCCCTCTTTTTGAGGTCGTAAAGCATTTCAATGAACTCCTCGTGAGAGGTAAGCTCGCCGTCCTTGGTTGTGTCTCCCGAAAGAACGACAATATCGGTTGAGGTATCCTCACAAAGCATATCGAATCCTGCCTTTATAACAAGGTCGGAATCCTTGATAACCTTCTGACTTTTTGACTCGGCACTTTCATATGCCTTGCCTTCGGTTCCGTTCTTTCTCGAGTAATAATGCAAATCCGTTATAAACTGAATTTTTAACGGCTCGTTATTACCTCCGAAGATTTTTCCAGACATAAATTAACTCCTTCTTTCATTTATAAATAATTGTTGCAGCTAAGCGAATAACCGAGAACTCGGCACTCGGCACTCGGGGCTCGCAACTAAAATTAAACTATCTTAAGCACGCCTTCCTTAACCTCACCGCTGAAGGTAAATTCAAGGCATCCGCTGTTTCTTTGATTAAACGAAACAGGCTCGCCGTTTAAAAACGCCTGATAGGTTTCATCCTCTTTAAGGGTTACGATGATTGAATACTTTTCGCTGTTGCCAAAGAATTTAAACTTAATCTCGGCTGATTTTTCGTCTGTTTTCTGATAATCGGTCCAGACGTCAAATCCGCTTGTAACCGTCTGAGGCTTATAATACGCGTTAGCCCAGATGCAAATCGGAGCTGAAAGACCTCCGAAATTATGGAACCAGCCGCCTCGCTGTGTTTCAATACCAAAGCATTCATATGTGAAATAGGAAAAATCGGTTTCCCTTTTCCATATATCAAGCGCTCTGTGGGCAATCTCATATGCAAACTCTGTTTCGCCGTTATCGAGCATTGCCTTATAAACAAACCACTGATGGCTCATCCATACATTGCCGTTCCAGTAGCCGTCGTTCATATAATAGGACGCGCTCATATCAACTGCACTGATTCCCGATTTTGAAAACATTTCCTTCGGGTTCTTAAGGTGGTCAATAAGCCTTTTCTTTCTTTCGTCGCCTGCTACTCCGGCAATAAGCGGATAGATGCCGTCAAAGCCCTTGTTCCAGTTTTCGCCGTCGGCAGTTTTCATAATATAGGGCTTTTCCTTATCATACAATGTGTAACCGTAGTATCCGGATTCCTCGTCCCATGCAAGCTCATTCAAGGCGTCGCCCGAGCGTTTTATGTCTGCGTCATAAACCTTAACATCCTCGTCATATCCAAGATATGTTGCCGCCATTTTCAGTATTTTAGCTGCTCTTATTGCCTGTGAGGTTGAAATGCAGGGGCAGGAATACTCCTCAGCCTTATTTTTAATCATTTCAAGCTGAGCGGGATAATCGTCCATACCCGAGCTTGAATACCAGTAATCATAGGTTGTTAAAAGTCCGTTACCGAACTTTGCGCAGGTTGAGCCGTTTGCCCTTCCGAGAAGAAATTCATAGTAGTGCTTCATCTTCGGATAGAGGTAATTAAGCTCGCTTTTATCATTATATCTCTTTAAAAGTTCAAGATACTGCTCAAACTGAGTCGGAACAAGCGAACCGTGAAGAAGGAAGCAGTAATCGTTATTCTTTGTTGTTTTGAGATACATATCGAGAACATATCTTGAAATCTCCTTTGAGGTTTCAAGAAGACCCATTCCAATGAAACCCGAGTCCCACGTATAAAACGAATCCCAACGCTTGCCGGGAGTGTAGTGGGCAACATATTCGCCGAAACGATAAACGGGATAAACAATGTTTGTCAGAAGGGTTGCCTTCAGAATGTTTGTTGAAAGGCTGTATTCCTCTCCGCAACGATTATACTCAACATCTCCTGCGCCGCCCTTTGCCTTGAAATATATATATTCATATTCCTCCGGAGTAAGCGGCTGAGCGTCGCCTTTTGCGATAACAGCAAACTCGGTGTGGCTTGAATGGGGCTCGATGAAAATCGACTTGATGAGCGTGTTTTCAAAGAACCCGGGAACGCTGTTTCTTCTGAGGAACACCTTTGAATACGGCTCGGTTAAATCATCATAGGTCACATCGCCGTTTGAAAGTCGGTTGATAAGCGCATCCTCAAGCGCACCTGTTTCAAGCACTCTGTGCCTTGTGTTATCATTAAAGGTCAGAATAGTGAAATTGCAGTCGTCATAGCCGTATTTCAGCGTTGTTTTAAACCCTTTTTCAAGCTTTTTAACGTCAATCTCGGGAATAATGCTGTGCTTTTTCATATGGGCTGAAACTTTTTCGCCTTTTTCAACAACGGCTATAAAATCAAGTTCAACGCCGCCCTTCCCGAGACTTATAAATTCGGGGTTTTCCGTAAAGTCGAAATACTTTACAACAAGCTCGTCGCTCTTTTCAAATTCATAAACCTTTCCGCCTGCCATAAACTCGGCATTTTCATCGGTCGTTGTTCTGTATCTTATTGCAAAGCAGGGCGATTCAAAGCCTTCCGAGCTTATCTTATAGCTCACCCTGTCGCCTGCTTCTTCGCCGAAGGTTTTAAAATCATAAAAATGAACATGCTTGTTTGAATTTCTGTCGCCAAGTCCGTTTCTCTTATAGAAAAACATATCACGGAACGTGCCTTTAAAGAGTCCGTCGGGATTCTGTTCATCCCAAGGCCTGTGTTTTTTATATTCAAATTCCTCGTAGTCAACAGCGTTTATAACCCTTGACTTTTCGGGAAGGTCAAGCTCAATATCCTGCGCGCTCGGAAATTCAAGCGCGGAAAAGAAATTGATAACTGCGTTCTGTTTTAAATCGGTGTTGTTATTAATGCAGATTCTTGCAAGATACGATTCATCATTTATCTTTGAAAATGAAACATCTGCATAAACCTGGTCCTTCCAGAGAAGCTCATATCTGTATGCATAGTAGCTGAAATCCTCGTTACACTGCCATAGATGGTAGTTTGAAGGAACGGTTACATTGGGAACGGGGGTTGACGAGTTCCATAGCGTTGGATGAATAGTGAAATCAAATCTCGCACCCATATCCGAAAGACTGTCAATTATCCTTGAAAGTCCCATATATTTTTTTGAATATGCGCCCCAAAGAGGCAGTTTGAATGAATTTGCCATAGTTTTTCTCCGCAAAAGTTTTAATAATGCTATTATCTAAAATATTACTGCAATTGTCAATAATAATTAAAAATTTAACGAAGAAATATCATTTTAATAATTATAAATAATATTGACAAAATTCTTATAATAAAGTAATATATACTTTAGGACAAAATGTGCTGAGGAATTATTAATTTTTCAAAACACTTGTCATGCAAAACAATAAAAAAGGATGAATAGGGATTATGAATATTGATGCTAATGTTCAGAAAATTTTGTTTTCAGTATTAAGAAGATGGAAATTGCTTGTAATCTTCGCCCTGATCGGCGTTTTAATGGGCTATTTCTACACCTCTCATTTTACTACTCTGACATACACTTCAAACGTTAAGTTTCTTGCATATGCAGTTGACGGAAACGACGATATGGGTGAAATAAACCAAACCTCTTCTCAGGACCCAAACAAATCAAGCGAATATGTTCGAACAAGCAATACGAGCAAAATGAACTACGCTATGAAAATGCTTCCGACATATGTTGAGATTATGAACACCAATGAGTTTATGACCAAGGTAACAAACGCCCTCAACAAGAAGCAGAATTCAAACTACGGCGTTTCAACAATCAAAAATTCAATGGAAATTGAACTTATTGAAGATACTGCGATATTCACAATAAAAGTAACAACAACGAACGCCGAGCTTTCATATAATATAGCTCAGCAGCTTGAAACCTCAATACCTCAGATGATGAGGCAAACAAACAGCTCGCTCGTTCACGCTGCTGTTCAGGACAAGGCTGTTAAGGCAGCATCGGCAGGAAGCCTCGGCTATCCTAAAAAATGTGCAATCGGCGCTCTTATCGGAATCGTTGTTGCTGCCGCATATGTTGTTTTAAGAACGCTCTTCGATGTCAGAATCAAGTCAAGCGACGAGCTTTCGGATAAGTATAACATCCCTGTACTCGGTTCTATTCCGAACTTCAGCAGCGGTTCAACACCGAGACAGGTTCCCCAGCCCCAGGCAAATGTTGAAACTCAGAAGAAAGGAGAGGATAAATAATGGCAAGAAGAAGAAGCAACGACAAACGAACTGTTAATACATCAAGAACCCTTATTCAGAATCTTGACATTAATCCCGCTCTTAAATTCAGAGTTGAAGAGGCATATAAAGGTATCAGAGCCAACATTATGTTCTCTATTATGAAAAAGGGCTGTAAAACCATTGTTGTTACCTCCTCCGTTGCGGGCGAAGGTAAAACAACAACAACCATCAACCTCGCAATAACTTTCGCTCAGGCAGGTCAGAAGGTTCTGCTTATAGACGCCGACCTTAGAAAGCCGAAGGTTCACCATTATTTTTCTGTTCCCAACGCTCCGGGACTTACAAACTATCTCGGCTCAAGCGTTATTGACTCTGCAAGCGAGAAAGTGGATTTGTTTAAGGTTGTTCATCCAACCGAGTTTGAAAATCTGTCAATCATCTGTTCGGGAACAATTCCGCCAAACCCTGCCGAGCTTCTCGGTTCAGAACCGATGGCAGATTTCCTTTCAGAAATTGCAAATGATTTCGACTATATCATTATTGATACTCCTCCCATCAACATTGTATCCGACGCGCTTCCTCTTATCAGAGAAAGCGACGGCGTAGTTCTTGTTGTTAAATACAATCAGTCAACTCATCCCGAGGTTGAAAGAGCGCTCGGAACGCTTGAATTTATTGACGCAAAGATTATCGGATTCATCGTTAACTATGTTGAATCTGCAGCAGGCGGAAAATACAGATATAACTACTATCGCCGCTACTACGGAAGATACGGCTATGGCTATGGCTATGGCTATGGCGGTTATGGCTACGGCGGCTACGGCTACGGTGGTTACGGCTACGGTGGTTACGGCGGATACGGTGGCTATGGCGGCTACGGCGGTTACGGCGGATATGGTGTTCCGCCCCAGAGCAATCCGGGTGCTGCACCGAATTACGGCAACTATACCTCTAACTACAGCGGATATGCTTCATACGGAAGCTACGGTAACTACGGAAGCTACGGTAATTTCGGCACCGATAATTCTTCAAAGTCGATTTTCAAGGGCAATCAATACGACCCAAGGAAGTAATAAAATATGATTATTGAAAATCTTATTGAGATGCACTGTCACATCCTTCCGGGTATTGACGATGGCTCAAAGGATATTGAAACAAGCCTTAAAATGATTGAAAGGCTTAAGGAGCAGGGCGCAAAAAAGATTGTTTTAACTCCGCATTATTATTCGGATACAATCTCGCTTGACGACTTTCTCAGAAAAAGAGAGCAATCGTTTAATGCTCTTATCCGAGAGGTTCCAAGCGGTTATCCCGAACTTATTCCTGCCGCTGAAGTCTATATCAGTCAATATCTTTTTAATAACCAAAGCATAAAGGATTTATGCATCGGCAGCTCGAACTATGTTTTAATTGAGCATCCGTTTTCATCAAGATTTGATGACAGGGATTACGACCGATTGCTCAATCTCTATTGCGATTATAAGGTTAAGCCTGTTCTTGCGCATATCGAAAGATATAAAGCGCTTATGGATGATAAATATAAGCTTGCTGATTTAATCGAAATCGGATGTATGCCCCAGGTTAATATAAGCACCTTTGATGAGGCGCCGAGAAAGATTAAGAAAAAGCTTTTCAAATTCCTGAAAGCAGGTCAGATAATGCTGCTCGGTTCGGATTGCCACAATCTTGACACCCGTCCTCCGGAATACGAGGCAGGAATAAACGCAATAATTAAGGAATGCGGAAAAGAAGCAGTTGACCAATTAATAAACAACGCAAATTTCTTAGTAAAATAGCTAAAACCTCAGAAATTCTTTCTGAGGTTTTTTGTTGTCACACACCCTAAAAATCAGGGAAGGGGTCAGACCCCTTCCCTGATT
>JAFUZY010000042.1 GCA_017476375.1 Eubacterium sp. | reverse complement strand
TTCGCTGAGTGTTCCGTCGCCTGAGCAGCAGATGATTAAATCAAAATGCTCACCGTTTTCTTCGGCTATCTTTGTTGCGTGGCTTGGATACTCGGTTTTCATAACAGTTGAATGGTATCCGATTTTTTCAAGCTCCAAAACAATTTTTTCGGTGCTTTTTCTTTTTATCTTAGCTCCCGAGCAGGGATTAACAATTAATAGTGCTTTTTTCAAAATTCGCTCCGCCAATATGATTAGAATAATAAAATAAAGCGACATAAAAGGATTTCCCCAATGCCGCTTTATATTTAGTTTGACTTAGCTCCACTTAAGAGCCTTGATGCTGAAACCGAGTCCGATATCAAGCTTGTTTTTCTGAATGATTGTCAAAACAGATGTTTTATCTCCGGCATCCTTAACATCCGCGGTAACGAGATAGTAGTTATTATTGCCGATATATTCAATCTTTTTGATGGTAACAGTCTGCTTATGGTTTTCAAAATCGGTTATGGTGAAGGTATCGTTTTTCTTATTATATTTGATTTTATCGTTTTTTCCTTCATCGTTGCATTTCGATTTGAAATTAACAACCGTTTGTCCAAAGAATTTGAACAGGTCGAGAACGATTGTTCCCGAGGCATATGTTGAGGTGTTTAGCCCCTCTCTTTCAGCCATCCAGAGAGCTGCGTGGGTTGCAAGCGCAGTCGGAACGCCATTCTTGTTTTCGTAGCTGTATGTGTAGAGATATGGAACCTCAAGCATTGCTTTAACAATCTGCTGGTCCTGAGAGTCGAATGCAACTGCCTTCTTGCTCTTTGAATTCTTTGCTTCCGAGATGGTCGGAACCTTATCCTTCTTATAATCGAGAGTTGTTATTTCGCTTTCGGTTGTTTCCTCTTTACCGTCCTGCTTCTGGGTTGTTGATTCGGTTGTTTTCTGTTCCTTCGTTGTCGGAATCTTTTCTTCGGTGGTTTTCTCTTTCTTAGTGACCTCTTTGCCCGAATCGTCTAAATCATAGTCGGTCTTGATTGTAACTTCCTTGCCGTTTTTATCTTTAACAACATTTCCTTCTTCGTCAAGAAGTTTTGCAATTGTTTTTCCGTTTTTATCCTTTTCGTAAATAACGGCAACCTGCTCGGTGACCTTTTCGCCGTTTTTATCGGTTACTGCCTTTCCGTCTTTATCAGTTACCTCAACGCTTTCAAAACCGTATTCATTAACTGCATCCTCAAGTCCTGCAGTGTTGCCCTCTTTGTCGCCGTTTTTATTGGATTTGCACGCCGCAAACGATGCCGCAACAACGGTTATGCAAAGAAGAATTGCGATTATTTTTTTCAAAATAACACCCCGCTATGCTTTTATTATTTCATTAGTATTATTATATATTTTGCGTTTTCAATTGTAAATAGCTTTACATAAATTGAACAATTTTTTTACGAATAATTCATAAACTTTACAAATTATTCCGCTTGTAGTAAAATTTGATATAGATAAAAAAAGGAGGTCGGCAATATGAAGAAATCCAAGCAGATTGCGTTTTGCGGAATGCTTGCGGCATTAAGCCTTGCGCTTATGTTTCTCGGCTCGGTTATTTATGCGTTCACCTATGTTGCGCCGCTTTTTTGCTCGGTTATTATGCTGATTATCTGCGATGTTATCGGAAAAAGAAACGCGCTGATAACCTTTATTGCGGTTTCAATTATATCAATTGTTTTTCTGCCGGATAAGGAGTGTGCGCTGACATATGCTTTCTTTTTTGGTTACTATGTTATCATAAAGGATTATCTTGAGCGAATAAAACCAAGATTTCTTTGTTTTCTAACAAAGCTTGCTATATACAATATAGGTATTATATCCTCCCAGCTTTTGCTGATATACGTTTTCGGTATTCCTCTTGATAACCCCTTTGGCAAATGGGGAATAGCTGTTCTTATTATGCTTGCAAATACTATTTTTATTGTGTATGAGCTGATGCTCTCAAGGGTTACTAAGCTATATGATATAAAGTATAAAAACAAAGTCAGAAGGCTGCTGAGGTGAGTTGTTAGTTGTTAGTGCGTCAGGCGCAAGCTGCTTGGCGCATTTTTAATTTTTGTTTAATGTGATGGGATTATTATTTGCTCAAATAAATGAAAAGGAGCAAATATTATGAAAACACCTATTAAGTTTATTATTGTTGGTCTGATGTGCTGCATTATCAGCGCCGGAACCTATTTTGCGCTTGATTATTTTGACGTTCATATACCAACATCAAGCAGCGAAACTGTTTTGGAGAGCAAGCGCTCCCACGGTCCGGGTGACGCAGAGGAAAAAGGCGCACACAGCTTTTCAAAGGATGAAACCGAAGAAAGCGAGTCGGAGGAAAGCTCAAAAGAAAAAGGCAGCTCTTCTCACAAAACTTCCTCCGAAAGCAACAGTAAGCAAAAGAGCAAATCAAAGTCTGAGAGCAGAGAAAAGAAAAGCTCTTCAGGCTCGGAGACGAAAAAAAGCTCAAAGAGCAAAAAATCTTCTGCTGAATCCTCATCAAAAGCCTCTGAATCAGAAAGCACAAGTTCTTCTCAGTCAACAACAGCAAGCTCCGGGACTAAGAAAAAGAGCAAGAGCAAAAGCGCCGCCTCCTCATCGGCAAAAACAACAACTGATGAGACGGATAGCAGTGAAACAGAACAGGTTGAGGAAACAACCGAAACACAGGAAACTGAGGTAACAGAGCAGATGGACGCAGCGGAAAACGAAACCGATGAATTCGATGAATTTATTGAGGCGCTTATTGAATCCCTCGGCGACAAGTTAAGCGATGAGGAAACTGAAATATTGGAAAATAAGAATCCCGATGAAATAATTGAAATTCTCAAAAATCATATGGAAGAGCTTAACACAAACGAAGAAGAAATAAGCGAAATAGTTGAAAGCTTCAACGAAAACGAATAAAACGAAAACAAAAACAAAAAGCAGGCATTGGGCTCCCCAATGCCTGTTTTTTTGCACGAAAGATTACAAATTGGTTACAAATTCGCATTTTGCGTTATATTTTGTGTTTTAGAATTGTCTATATGTTTAAGGAAACTTTAAAAAAGGGGGTGTGATACGGGTTTTGTTAAAAGTTTAACAAATGTTTATAATTGCCCTATTGAAAAGTAATAATCCGGGTGATATATTAGAATTAACAAAGACAAAAGGAGTGGTATTTTTGAAAAAACTAACAAAGAAAATGCTTGCAGTTTTTCTCTCTGCATTGATGGCGGTTTCGGCAGTTTCAGTGCCGGTTTCATCATTTGCCGCAGAGAAAAAACCGAGCAGTAAGGCAGAATATGTTGAGGGTGAAGCCATAGCGGTTTTGAAAAACAGTGCCCCTAAAACATATCTAACGGCAAGCAAATCCGTTGCCAATTTCGGCAGGGGAATTAAGCTGAACAAAAGCTTTACTTTTAACAAGAAGAACGGCGCAATAAGAGCAGTTGTTCTTAAATCAGACAAATCAACCCAAAAGCTTCTTAAAGAGCTTCGTGCAAATGATGCGGTTGAATATGCCTTTCCGAACTACAAGGTTAAGGCGACTTCAATAACAAAGGATGCATACAGCGACTTTCAGTGGGCTCTTGATAACAAGGGTCAGAACGAAGGCACACAGGGACTTGACACCAATGCCGACGCACTCTGGGAAAAGGCTGCAGCCTCCGAAAAAGAGCAGATTGTTGCGGTTGTTGACACAGGTATTGATTATAACCACGAGGATTTAAAAGACATTGTCTGGGAAAATCCTTTCGGCTCAAGGCTTGTTGGTAAACACGGTTATGATTTTTCGGATACAATAAAAGACCATACGCCGTATGACGACAATGGTCACGGAAGCCATGTTGCAGGTATCATAGCAGGCGCTGCCGACAACGAAAAGGGAATAAGCGGTATTAACAAATCAAATGTTAAGATTATGGCTTGCAAATTCCTTGACGAAGAAGGAAGCGGCGAAACCGAAGGCGCTCTTGCAGCATATGAATACATAAACAGAGCCGTTGACCTCGGGGCAAATGTTGTTGCAGTTAACAATTCCTGGGGCGGCATCGGCGATGAATATGAAATGAAATTGTTTGATGAAATCTTCGATGAGCTTGGCAAAAAAGGCGTTGTAACCCTTGCTGCAGCAGGCAACGAGGCTCAGGACCTTGAAAAGCTCAACGAGGACGAGGATATTAATTTCTTGTTCGACGGAGAAGAGGTTTTTGATGTTCCTGCATGCTCATCAAGCAAATATTGCTTAACCGTTGCCGCATCAAACGAAAAAGATGAGCTTGGCGACTTCTCAAACTACGGAGCAAAATATGTTGATATTGCCGCTCCCGGCTGTGATATTCTTTCAAGCGTTTCATACAACTGCTTTAACCCGACTCTCTACAACGCTGAGGAGAGAGGGGCTCTCTGCGCCGATTTTCAGGATTATGAAGGCGAAATTTCCTCTTCTGATTTCGGATATCCGGTTAATGTTGAGCTGAAAACCGAGGGTTTTGAAGAATTAGTTGGCAAAAACATTCAGATTGCGCAGATAAACAGCGGTTTTGATATGAGCTCAAAATCAATCGCAATGACCTTTAAGGATGAGGTTGAAGAGGAAGACGCCCGCTATTATGCTATTGAATTGCCGTATTCAATCAAGAATGAAGATGATTCGTATTCATTAAGCTTTATGTATTCGGGCAACAAAGAAATTTTTGCAACCGTTTGTGATGTTCCTGCTGATTTTGATGTTGCCACGAAATTTGATGACCTTGATTATCTTGCAATGATTGGCGGAGGAGAAAAGGGAAATTATTGGGACCATTTCTTTATTGATATTAATCCCTCGGATAAATATTATGATAAGAAAATGAAGAGCAAGGAAAGAAAACTTGTTCTTGTATTTGAATCCTTTGAGGCTGATTCTGTTTTCAAAATAGATGATTTTGCAGTAAGCGTTCAGGGCGCAAACGCAGATGATTTCAAAAAATATGATTTCTATAACGGAACCTCAATGGCAACTCCGTATGCAGCAGGTGCAGTTGCCCTTGTTAAAAACGCATATCCGAATGCAACTGCAGCCGAGGTTATCAATATTGTTAAAAACACAGGAAGAATTGTCCCCGAATATGAGGGCAAGATTGAAAGCTCAAGAGTTCTCTCTCTTGAAAACAGCGAAAAAACCCCTGCAATTCTTATAAGCGCAGCGTATAACAAGGACGGCGACATTGAGGTTGAAGGTTCCTTCAAAGGTGAAACATCCTTCAAGATTAACGGCAAGGCAGTTACTCCGAAGAGTGTTAACGAAAGCAAAGCTGTTTTTACGGATAACGGCTACAACACTAAGAAAAACACATTTGAGGCTGCAAACGAATACGGCGCAGATAGTCTTTCCGTTCTTCTTTCAAACAAACCCCTTCCGAAAAAGAGCAGCAAGGTTGTCGGTATGCCCGGAGCAGATACGGAACTCGGATACTATATGCCTAAGAGTATGGTATCAATTCCTGCAGGCACTGTTTCATACTTTGTCGGCGAAACGGGAAATATCGGCAAAATCAGTTATGATGATTTTGAAAAAGCATATGTTTATGATGATTTCATTCCTCAGATTGATTTCACCAATCTCTTCAAATCAATCAATTCAATTTCGGTTAAGGACGCTGTTTACCTTAACGGCAGGATTTATTTCACTGCAGTAAATTCGGTTGTATCGGCTTATTCAAGCACGGTTCTCGGCTACGACAGTGCTTTCGGATACCTTGACCTTACAAGCGGTAAAACTGTTTTGCTTTGCGAATTTCCGAATGCGTCAAATATCGGCGATTCGCTTGCGGTTTATAACGGAAGCATCCTTCTTCTCGGCGGCTACAACGAAGTAGAAGACGCTTTCTCAAAGGATATATATAGATATAATTCAACGAAGAAGGCTTTTGAAAAGCTTAAAACAACTCTTCCCGAAGGAAGAGCGTTTACACGCTTTATTCAGTATGGCAACAAGCTCTATGGTTTCTTAGGCGCAAACGAAAGCAAAACAATGCCGTCAACAATTGTTCTTGAATCAAATGCATGGAGCATAAATCCTCAGAAACTTGAGAGCGATGATTATGACGAGTATGTCTTCGACGAGGATAAGAGCATTAATGTTTACAGCTCAAGCGTTGGCTACGGCTCGGGCGGAATATATCTCAGCGGAGCATATATCTATGGTCTCGGCGACACATATTATTTCAGCACCGCTAAAAACAAACTTCTTGCATCAAAATACACCTTCTCTAACGAGATTGGCGAAAAAGATATTATCGCAACAACCCTTCCCGGAGCTTTCATTGCATTTGAAATGACTTCCGAGGGCGAAGAAGAGCTTGATATTGAAATGGACGAGGATGAAGAAGAGCCGTGCGCCTACTACTACTCAATAACAAACACCTATGCAACCATTGATGAATCTGCGCTCAGCCACGCATATGTTTCAAATGCATATGAGGATTACTATTCATACGGCGATAAGGCAAGTATAAAGCTCAGCCCCGAATCGGGATATGTTATAACCTCAATCAGTGCAAACGGCAAACAGCTCAGCACAAATTCAAACAAGGCAACGCTTACAATCAACGCTCAAAAGATTGCTTTAACCGCAAAAACAAAGAAGGTTGCACCAAACAAGGTAACGGGACTTAAGGTTACCTCTTCAAAGAAGAATTATAATTTAACTTGGAAAAAGCCTTCAAGGGCAGAGGGTTATCAGGTTCAGACCTATGTGAACGGAAAGTGGAAAACACTTAAAACCGTTAACTCGGCAAATACGCTGAAGTATTCCGTTTCAAAATCAAAGGCAGGAAAGAAATTCAGAGTTCGCGCCTTTGCAAAGTATAATTCAAAAACGTATTACGGAGCATGGTCTTCAACGGTTAAAGTTAAATAATTCAGAAAGGGCGGCTGAAGAAACTCAGCCGTTCTTTTTTATAATTATTAATAAATTATTATAATTTATATTGAAAAAAATTAACATATGTTGTAAAATGACTGTGATTGATTATAAATACTCGTATAAATACTCGGAGGTGTGATGTGGGCGAATTTGTTTTAAGCGGCAGGGAATCCCTCGGAATTGAATTCGGTTCAACAAGAATCAAGGCGGTTTTAATAGATGAAAACTGCAATCCCGTTGCATTCGGGGGCTACACCTGGGAAAACAGCTTTGAAAACGGAATCTGGACCTATCCTTTGTCGCAGGTCTGGGAAGGCTTGCAGGAAGCGTATGAAGAACTAAATAACGATGTTTTTGAGAAAACGGGAAAATATATAACAACTCTTTCTTCAATCGGCTTTTCCGCTATGATGCACGGCTATCTTCCTTTTGATAAAGACGGAAATCAGCTTTGCGAATTCAGAACATGGAGAAATACGATAACGGGCGAGGCAGCGGGGGAATTAACCGAGCTTTTCAACTTCAATATTCCTCAGCGCTGGAGCATTGCTCATCTTTATCAGGCAATCTTAAACGGCGAAGAGCATATAAACGACATTGCGTTTTTAACAACTCTTGCCGGATATGTTCACTGGAAGCTCAGCGGAAAAAAAGTTCTCGGAATAGGCGAGGCATCGGGTATGTTTCCGATTGACTGCGCGGCGAAGGATTATAACGAAGAAATGCTTAACAAGTTTTCTTCTCTTGAAAAGGTTAAGAGCCTTGATTGGAATATTCGCGATATTCTTCCGAAGGTTCTTCTTGCAGGTGAGAATGCAGGAACATTAACACAGGAAGGCGCAGCTCTTCTTGATAAAAGCAAAAGACTTCAGGCAGGCGCGCTTATGTGTCCGCCGGAGGGTGACGCCGGAACAGGAATGGTTGCAACAAATTCAATAACCGAAAGAACGGGTAATGTAAGCGCAGGAACATCAATTTTCTCAATGGTTGTTCTTGAAAAACCGCTCAAAAAGGTTTATGAGGAAATTGATATTGTAACAACCCCGACGGGAAGCGACGTTGCAATGGTTCACTGCAACAACTGCTGCACCGACCTTGATTACTGGGTTAATATATTTGCCGAGTTTGCAAAGGCAACGGGCAGCGATATGCCGAAATATAAAATATATGACTTGCTCTATGAAGCAGCCCTAAGCGGTGACGCGAACTGCGGCGGACTTGTTAATATCAATTATTTCTCGGGCGAGCCTGTTTCACATACGGAAGACGGCAGACCGATGTTTTTAAGAAAGCAAAACAGCACTTTCTCTCTTGCAAATTTCTTCCGCGCTCAGATATACAGCACTATGAGCACTCTTAAAATCGGTATGAAGCTCCTTGAAGATGAGGGAGTTAAGATAGACAGACTTATGGGTCACGGCGGACTTTTCAAAACTCCGATTGTCGGCCAGAAACTGATGGCAGGAGCAATGAGAGCGCCCGTTTCCGTTATGGAAACAGCAAGCGAGGGCGGCGCATGGGGCATGGCGGTTCTCGCAAGATATGCAACCGAAAACGAAAAGTCCCTTGAGGATTATCTGGACGAAAAGGTTTTCGCCTCCTTCAAGAGTTCAACAATTGAGCCCGATGAAGAGGATGCTAAGGGATTTGATGAATATATGAAACTATACGAAGCGGCACTTGAGGCAGAAAAAACCGCTTATCAGAATATTTAAGGAGAAAGCAAATGGCAATTAAAGATTATGAATTTTGGTTTGTTGTCGGAACACAGTTTTTATACGGAGAAGATATTTTTGAAACAATAGATGCACATTCAGCAGAAATGGCTGCAGAATGGAGCGCAAAGCTTCCCTGCAAGGTTGTTGCAAAGCCCTGCGTTAAAACCTCAAGAGAAATCCTCGACATTATGCAGCAGGCAAATAATGACGAGCATTGCGCAGGCGTTATAACATGGATGCATACCTTCTCACCCTCAAAAATGTGGATT
>JAFUZY010000041.1 GCA_017476375.1 Eubacterium sp. | reverse complement strand
AAGGATGGCTGTTTCAAAAAACACGAAAAAGAAATATCAAAGCTCTCTTAACCCTTATTCGCAATCGGAATACATAAATTCACTTGCAAAAAAGCTTGCGTCACTTTCAAATTCCTTTCCCGTGTATCAGAACACTTATGCCGACAGACTGAGCAGTATATATAAAAAAATCAAGGACGGAAAAAGCTTTGAGTATGCTCCTGAAAACGACGCTGCTTACAGGCGTTTTGCAGATGAGTACAACGCCCTTGCAGGGCTTGCGATTGCCGCCAATCAGCAGCAGGCGCAGGGTTTAACAGGCGGCTTCGGCTCAAGCTATGCGAGCGAGGTTGCCTCTCAGGGGCTCAAAAGGCTTGAGGATTCGGCAAGCACTGCGGCACCTCTTTTTATGGAGCAGGCACAGAATGCTTTTATTGCAAACAACGACCTTTATAAAAGCATTTACGATGCCGCAGCTTCAGCCCGTAATGATGAGCTGTCCGCCTATGGCAATGCGGCTGATTTATTTAATGCAAGGTATGCTGCTGCGCAGAAAAAATATCAGTCCGAACGCGATTTCTCGAAAGATAAATTTGATGACAACCGTTCCTTTTGGGAAACTCAGTACAAGAATGAGGTTGAAAACGATAATTTTGAAAAGCTTCTTCAATTCAAGAAATACGATACCTACGGCGAGCTTGCCGAAAACAAATGCGCCGAATATAACTCAAAGAAGAATAATAAGGGTATGAAAAAATATCTTGAAGGTCTTGTAGAACAGGATAAGATAACGGGATATATGGCTGATAAGCTTTATCGCAAATATAAATATGTTGCCCCGTCATACGGCTCCTCGCGTTCATATGGCAGAGGCTCCAAAAGCACATCATCAAGCAGCGATTTATATGATTTCAACGAGTTTATTAAAAATTGGTCGCCAAATGAAAGAATAATAAAATTTATTAATCTCAACAACCGAAAGAGCGACTATGAAACCGCAATTAACTGGGTTAACACAATGGTTAAGGACGGAAGAATAGACCCGAATGAAAAGCTGCTCTATGCATATTACTACCGCGATATGTATAGCAAAAAGAAGGAGGACAGATGGAAAAAATAAAATACTTTAAAACGATTGATGTTAAAAAACACGGCGTTCAGTTTACCGTTAACGCTTTCAAAAATGAAGCCGTTTCAAGGGAACTCGTTTTAAGCGTTACCGACGGCGTAAAATCCTTTGATTTGAGCGAGAATAACGTTCAGGCTGTTCTCTTTGCTCAAAAGCCCGACGGATGCGTTCTTTATAACACCTGTCGGATTAACGGCAACAAGGTTGCATATACCTTTACATCCCAGACGCTCTCTGCCGCAGGCGATGTAAAAGCAAGGCTGAGAATTCAAACGCTTGATGCAAATCCGCAGCTCCTCTATTCTCCCGAATTTATTATAAATGTTGAGGATACGGGGAATTATGAAGAGGCAATTGAATCAGCTGATGAATATACTGCATTAACTCTGGCAACTGCCGATGCAGTTGAAGCAATATTGAATGCAAATTCAGCAACCGCTGCAGCAGAGAGTGCAGCAGCAAGTATATCCGCTTCGGTTACTCAAACCGAAGCGGGCGCAACAGTAACCGTAACCGACTCAGACGGAACAATAAGAACGGCAAATATTCTCAACGGTGAAAAAGGTGACCGCGGATTACCCGGTGTTCAGGGAGATAAGGGCGACAAGGGTGATAAAGGTGACAAGGGCGATAAGGGCGACAAAGGCGACTCGGGAACGACCTATACGCTCGGAAGCGCCATGGAAGCACCCGGCGGTGTTCTTAATGTGAAGAATAATGGTATTGATGTATACAAACTCGGACCAAAGGCTGTTCAGGAGAGTAGGATTTCCGACTACGCCGTAACAACGAGAACAATCAACAACGGCGCTGTTACAACAATTAAAATTGCAAACGATAATGTAACGGAAGCAAAGCTTTCTGCCGACGTCAGAACTAAGCTTAATTCCGGCGCCGTAGCAAATTACACAGCAGGGAACGGAATAGTTATCGAAAATAACGAAATATCTGTTGACAGTTCAACCTACTACAACAAAACGCAGATTGACAATATGATTTCCGAAATCAATGCGTCCCTTAGAGCTTTAGCTTCCGGAGGTCAGAATAATGAATAGCACGATAATAGTTGCAATACTTTCTCTTGCCGGAACACTGGTCGGAAGCTTCGGCGGTATAATGGCTTCTTCCAAATTGATGGCTTATCGAATTGAACAGCTTGAAAAAAAGGTTGATTTACATAATAATTTCGCCGAAAGGATTCCGCTGATTGAAAAGGATATCAAAATTATGAACCACAGGATAGACGACCTTGAAAAGGAGAATGTGAAATGATTTTAACAAAAGAAACATTGAAGAGAGCAGGGAGAACCTTTATTCAGGCAATGATTTCCTATCTGCTCGTCGTTGTTTTGCCGAATATAGATTTTTCAAACGATAAAAAAACGCTGAAAGCCTTTTTGCTCGGAGGTGCTGTTTCGGCACTTTCGGCAGGCATATCAGCTATTATGAATCTTGAAAAGGGGGAAGGCAATGACCTTTGATGAATTTTTAAAAAAGTATAAAACGGGCGAAAGCTGTTCGTTTAACAAAACATATAGGGGCGAGTGTGTTTCGCTCGTGAAAAACTACATAAAAGAGGTTCTCGGTGCAGAACCTCTCTCAATCGGAAATGCAAAAGAATACTGGAATAAAAGATATGGAAAATATATCAGCTCGCTTTTCACTCCGATTGAAAACCATAAAGGATTTATTCCGAAAAGGGGCGATGTTTTCGTTAGAACCTCGGGAACATACGGACATATCGGAATTGTTATTTCTGCAAGCGAAAAAGAGCTTATAACGATTGAGCAGAATTTCAACGGCTGCAGAACAATTAAAAGAATTGTCAGAACCAACCGCGATAACCTTAACTACCTCCGACCTAAGAATAAAAAGAATATTCTTGTTCCGCCAACAGTTAAAAGCGGCGTATATAAGCTTACAAATGTCCGCGGAATATATAACGGCTGGGGCTCTGCAACAAAGAGAAAGAAGGTTAAGGATATAAGCGAAAACGCAAAGCAAAATGCGGTTTGCAAAAAGAATAATGCAGAGGCTTTCCTTCTTGCAGGAACAAAGGTTTCAATAGAAAATACAAAACGCCTCGGCTCAGGTAATCTTTGGGCAAAAATCCCGAGCGGATATATCTGCATATGGGAAGAGGATAAGGATAAGATATTCCTGAAAAAATGAGGCTATAACAGGCTGGGACAGGGGTCTGACCCACTGTCCCAAGCGATTTAAGAATGAAGAATTAAGATTTAAGAATGAAGAATTTCGGGCGGGACACCCGCACCCGATTATAAAAGTTCCGCGTTTTGCGTTTCGCGTTTCGAGTTTTCGGGCGAATCCCTTGCAGCAAAAAGAAAAACTGCCGTTTAGGCAGCTTTTCTTTTTGGCGGAGAGCAAGGGATTCGAACCCTCGAACACCCTGTAAGGCGTTACACGATTTCCAATCGTGCTCCTTCGGCCAGCTCGGACAACTCTCCGTGTTTTGTATTCACGGCTTTTTATTATACATTAATCTTTTTGAAAATGCAAGGATTATTATTTAATTTTTTATATTATTATTTTCTTGTGTTTTGCATTTATTTATGTTAAAATATTAAACAGAGATATAGAATGTTTTAAAGGAATTCATAATTATGGCTTATTACAACGGAAACAAATCCAAATATCTTCGTGACCCCAATGAGAAAAAGCAATCGAAGTATTTAAGGGATAAAGATGATAAGAAGAGTAAATATGAAAGAGACAGAAATGAAACTCGCGAGCATCACTATAATTTAGCAAGAAACTATCGCGAGGAAGAGGAAATAACAGAAGAGCTTCCCGAGGAGGAAGAAGAGTTTACCGAAATCGAGGAAACTCCTGAGGTTAAAGAAACCGAGCTTGAAACAACCAGCTCTTTTGAAGCTGAACCTGAAACAATCAGTTCTTTTGAAGCTGAACCTGAAACAGAGCAGCCTGTTGAGTTGTATGAAGCTGATGAACTTGATTTTGAAAACGAAACTTTTGAAAGCGACAGTTCTCTTGAAGAAAGCTGGGAGGAATCCTCAAAGGGTGACCAATCGAGCCTTTTTGTTCACAGTAAACTCAGCAGAGATACCACTGTTGCTCATGTTGAGGATAACGACGAGAAAAGGCGTAAGCTTATTATTATGACAGTTATCGTTATGGTGGTTTTAGGCGTTGCTGCATATGGATTGTTTTTTGCTAAAATCAAACTGCCGCATACACCCGATATGCTTAATTTTGAGCTTTCAATTATTCCCGAACTTATCGCCTCTCTTGCATACGGACCGATTTTCGGAATAATTATAATCATTGTCAAAACCTTGGTTTTGCTTTTCACTTCAGATACGGCGTATGCAACGCTTTTATCGGGCTTTGTTCTTGATTCACTGTTTGTTTTCGTTGTCGGATTATTCTATTCAAAAAGGATGTTTGCAATTAATCCTAAACAAAGCCTTAAGCCGACTGAGAAAGACAAAAGAAGGGGGAGAATCCTCTTAGGTGGCGTTATTGCAACTGCTTTAACAACCACGGTTTCCTTCTTTTTAACAAAGTTTGTCAGCTATCCGATGCTTATCAGCCAGTACGGCGAAAGATTCGGTATAAATGAATACTATATTCTTAGAGATTATCAGGAGGCTTTGAATTCGCTGAACACTGCTTTGCCGGAAACGGTAAGCTCAACGGTTAATGAATTTGCAAACATAACTCAGGGAATACTTTTTTATAATATTCCTTTAACGATAGTCAAACTTCTTATAATAACTCTCGCGGTTGTTGTTTTTTATCCGATTTTCAGCCCGTATATTCATTTCAGAAAGAAAACAAAATAAGTATGGAATTTTGCGTTGAATTTTCAAATCTGAATATAAAAGTCAGCTCAATTTATGACTACACATATAATTTCTGCAAGGAATATTTAAGCGATAAATCCCCCGATTTTGAGGTTGCAACAACTGAGGAAAAAATCAGCAAGGAGATTGAGGTTTCCGATTTCAATCCGCCAAGGGGATATGCTGAAAGCATTTGCATCTACCGCGAAATTGCCGAAAAAATTCCCGAATTCAACCGTTGCGTTTTTCACGGAGCAGTTGTTGAATACGACGGCAGCGGATATATTTTCACTGCACCGAGCGGAACGGGCAAAACAACGCATATTATGCTTTGGAAAAAATATCTCGGTGAAAAATGCTGTGTTGTAAACGGCGATAAGCCCATTCTAAACATTGAGAAAAACGGCGTAACCGCCTTTGCAACTCCGTATGCGGGAAAAGAAGGAATGCAAAATCATTCTTCTGCGCCGGTTAAGGGTATCTGCCTGATAAAAAGAGGTAAGGAAAATAGAATCGAAAGAGTCAGCGCAGGAAAATATCTTACTGAGATTATACCCCAGGTGTATATGCCCAAATCACCTGCGGCAGCGATTAAAACGCTTGAAATGCTTGATGACCTGCTGAAAATCGTTCCGCTTTATGTCCTTTATTGTGACATAAGCGAAAAGGCATTTAAAACGTCCTTTGAGGCATTAACGAAAGGAAACTGAAAAATGCAAATCAAAAAAGGCTTTGCAAAAAGAAAAATCGGCTCGCGCTTCATTGTTGTAACAACGGGTGAACTGAGCAAGAATATGAATATAATTATTGAAATGAACGAAACCTCAAGCGATATATGGGATTATATTGAAAAGGGTATGGATGAAAACGAAATTGCCTTTGCCCTTTCGGAAAAATACGGAATTTCGCTTGAAAAGGCAAAAAACGACGCTTCCTCTCTGATAGAAAAAATGAAGGAAGCAGGCATTTTTGAGGATTAAACAGGTGATTATATGAAAAATAAAAGGTCTTATATTCTGGCTGCTGTTTGCATTATATTCAGTATGCTTATATCATTCAGTGCCTTTGCGGAAGGTGAACACGATACTCCCGTTATCCCGATTCACACAAGGCATTCATATTCTTCAAAAATAACAAAGTATGCAAGCTGCACCGAGGCAGGCGAAAAAACCTATACCTGCAGGGTTTGCGGCAACGCTTATACTGAAGCAATAAACCCGTTAGGGCATCTGTTTTGCTATAACGGAAACCAGACCTGGGAGGGTGTTGAGTTGAAATGCTTTTACTGCGATACAACCGAGGTCTGCACTGCTGCAGCTTTGGAAGAAAAATGGAAGATTGAATATGCAAATGAGGTGCCTTACAGAACAGGCTCGAATGATTCAGGCTATCTTGACCTCGACGGAAACAGATTAATCAACGCCAAGGATTATGCAATGATTTTAAAGCTTGAAACAAACGAAAAAAAACTTGTTGAAAGGCATAATCAAACTCTTCTCCAAAGCCAGACGGAAGAAGAACTGCCGTAATTATGCACTTTGCATTTTGCATTAATAAAGAGCTTTTGATATTAAAGTATCAAAAGCTCTTTATTTATTGTTGAAATATTCATATTTCCGCTTTCAGTAACAACGCAAACATCTTCAATCCTTATTCCGAATTTATCGGGAAGGTATATGCCGGGTTCAACGGAAGTAACATTGCCAACCTCATATGTGTCCTCGCTTCTCGGTGAGGAGTTGAAGCCCTCGTGAATTTCAAGACCGACCCCGTGACCAAGTCCGTGGCGGAAGTACTGCGCCATATTCTTTTCGTTAAGAACGTCCCATGCCGCCTGATAAACATCCTTGCATCTGACCCCTGCCTTCAGGGCGTCTATTCCTGCAAGCTGAGCCTTCAAAACAAGATAGTACATTTCTCTCATCTCATTATCTGCGCTGCCAAGGGCAACCGTTCTTGTCATATCGGAGTGGTAGCCCCTGTATGTTGCGCCGAAATCAAAGAGAACGAATTCGCCCTTTTTCAGCCTTCTGTCGGAAGGAATGCCGTGGGGCATTGAGGTTCGCGGACCCGAAAGAAGAATTGTATCAAACGAAAGTCCATCAGAACCGTTTTTAGCCATTAAGTAATTAAACTGCGCCTCAAGCTCCTTTTCGGTTTTGCCCTCTTCAACGTAGTTTAAAAGCTCAAAAAAGGATTTTTCGGCAATTGCGTTTGCTTTTTTCAAAAGCTCAATTTCGCCTGCATCCTTTCGGTTCCTTATTCTCATAAGTTTATCGTCAAGATTAATGAACTCGGTGTTTTCAAGAGTATCTTTAATCTTGTTAAAACGAGCGTAGCTGATAGTTTCGTTTTCAAAAACAAGGGATTCGATATTGTGTTTTTCTGCAAGAATTTTTAACTCATCAAAAAAGTTTTTTTCTATCTCAATTACCGAAAGTCCGGTTTCCTTTGAATGGTTTTGTGCAGTTTCGGTGTAGCGGGAGTCAACAAGGTGATAGGCGCCGCCGTCCTTTGTTATCAAAATCATTCCTTCGCTCGGTGAAAAAGAGCAGAGATAGTGCATATTCGCCTCATCGCAGAGAAGGAGCGCGTCTGCCGAAAGTTCATTTATCAAATCAATACATTTTGCTGTGTTTTTCATATTTCGCCTCGTAAAAATTATTTTAAACGATTATAGCATATATTTTCAAAAATGCAAAATGCTAAATGCAAAATGCAGAATGCAAAATTGAGGGTAGCTACGCTGCGCGAATTAGGAATGAGGAATAAGGAATGAGGAATTTCGGGTCGCTTCGCTCCGATTATATTATCGGCGGACGAAATGGGCGTTCCATCCACAGCACACGGGGACGTTGCGCTTCGCGAATGATGAATGAAGAATGATGAATGATGAATTTCGGGTCGCAAGCGACGATTATAAAAAATGCATAATGCAAAATGCAAAGTGCAAAATTGAGGGTCGTTCCCTCCACAGCACACGGGGACGTTCCTCTCCAAGCACCGTTCTTCATTGAATTGCGTTCGGAGGTGCGTCCCCATGGCGGACGAATAGACGCACCCTCTTTACTTCAGTTGAGAATCGACGAGGCGGACGAATAGACGTTACCTCTTTACTTCAGTTGAGTATGGACGAGGCGGACGAATAGACACACCCTCTTTACTGCACAACTGACAACTAATTATTGACTTTACCTTAATATTATGATAACTTTAAAACATAAAATAAATAATATAATGAGGTATTCCGAAATGGAAAAATACTTAATCAATCCAAATCAGAGAATTGCAAAAATCAACAAGGATATTTACGGCAATTTCAGTGAACATCTCGGTCGTTGCATTTACGATGGTATTTTCGTCGGCGAGGATTCAAAGATTCCTAATGTAAACGGAATGAGAAGCGATGTTGTTGAAGCCCTCAGGGAAATGGGCTTGCCTGTTCTTCGCTGGCCGGGCGGTTGCTTTGCCGATGAATATCACTGGAAGGACGGCATCGGCAAGAAAGAAAACCGTAAAAAATGGTTAACACCCACTGGGGAGGGGTTGTTGAGGATAATTCCTTTGGAACTCACGAATATTTTGAACTCTGCCGTCAGCTCGGATGCGATACATATATCAACGGAAACGTTGGCTCGGGAACAGTTGCCGAGATGAATGAATGGATGGAATATATGACCTTCGACGGGGTTTCGCCAATGGCAAAACTCAGGGAAGAAAACGGGCATAAAGAGCCATGGAGAGTTAAGTATTTCGGCGTGGGCAACGAAAGCTGGGGTTGCGGAGGAAATATGGACCCCGAATACTACGGCTGCCTTTTTAAGAGATACAACACCTATTGCCGCGACTATCAGCCGAATTTCCACACTTTAAGAGTTGCCTGCGGACCAAATGTTGACGATTACCACTGGACTCGCGAGGTTATGGATAAGGTTAAGCACCATGCAGATGCAATTGCCCTTCATTACTACACTATTCCGACGGGTAACTGGCACCATAAGGGCTCTGCAACTGATTATGATGATGATGAATATATTTCAACCATTTGTAAGGCATACAGAATGGAGGAGCTCGTTAACAATCATCTTGCCGTTATGCAGGCAGTTAAGCCCGACAGCAGGGTTAAACTCATTGTTGACGAATGGGGAACATGGTATGATGTTGAACCCGGAACAAACCCGGGCTTTCTGTATCAGCTTTCAACAATGCGCGATGCAATTGTAGCAGGCGTTACTCTTAATATCTTCAATAAGCATGCCGACAGAATTATAATGGCAAATATTGCTCAGACAGTTAATGTTCTTCAGTCCGTTATCCTGACCGACGGCGATAAAATGGTTAAAACACCGACCTATTATGTTTTCAAGATGTATAAAGAGCATCAGGAAAACACACTTGTCGGCTCGTATTTAACAACCTCTGAAATTGAATCAAAGAACGATGGAAACAAGAGGTTCCCGAAGCTCACCGAATCTGCGTCAGTTGATGAAAACGGCGTTATTTATTCAACAATTTCAAATGCCTCTCTTGATGAGGGCAGCCAAATCGAATGCCAGATTGCAGACACAGAGATTAAATCCGTAAGAGCAGAGATAATAACCGCACCTGCAAGGGCAAAAAATGACTTTGGCAAGGACGAAGATGTAAAGTGTGAAGCCTTTTCTGATTTTGAGGCGACTTCAGACGGATTTGTTGCAAACATTCCGCCCTGCTCGGTTGTTAAGTTTATAATCAATGAATAATTGTAAAAAATGCCTGCTTCTTGAAGCGGGCGAGAAGGTTACATACGATGAAATTATGCAGTATGTTGCCTCACTTGATAAAAAAGACCTTGCAGATGAAGAAATCTTTAAACAAAGAATTTCACTTTGCAAAGAATGTGAAAACCTCATATCAGGAATGTGCCTTAAATGTGGCTGCTATGTTGAAATCCGCGCAAGGCTGAAAGATGCCGATTGCCCCGATTATGATAATAAAAAGTGGTAAATTGATGTTCTTGCAGACGGCTAATAAAATGGGTGTGGGCAAAGCCCACCCGAAATTCTTAATTTTTAATTCTTAATTCTCAATTCAATAAAGGAGAATATTATGACCCCTTTCAGTTTCTATCTTATAACAGATACTCATTATTTTAAAAATTCCCTCGGCGCAAGGGGCGAAGCATATGATGAATTTATGCGATATGAGCAAAAATGCTTTGCCGAGACCCAGAGCATAAACGAGGCGGTTTTTGATTGGCTCAAGGATGCCCACGATGCCGAAACGCTGTTAATCGCAGGCGATTTATCCTTCAATAGTGAGAAAGAGAGCCACATTGAGTTTATAAAGCATCTCAATGAGCTTAAGGCAAGCGGTAAAAAAATATATGTTGTAACCGCAGACCACGATTTCAAGGATAATCCGCAGGATTGCTTTGCAATTGATGAAACGGGCTGGCTCCACCCTGAAAGCACGAAGAGGGAAGAGCTTTTTGATATGTATTATGAGTTCGGCTTCAAGGATGCGATTGCCGTTGATAAGCAGCATCTTTCGTATGTTGCTCAGCTTGCTGACGGAATCCGCCTTTTAGCCCTTAATAACGACGGACCCGAAGGCGGCGGACGCTTCTTTGATGAAAAGCAGATGGCTTGGATAAAAGAGCAGTGCGATAAGGCAAGGGAGGACGGACAGATGATGTTTGCAATGAATCATTATCCTCTTCTTCCCGGTCAGCCGATTCTTTCGGTTGTTAACACTTCTTATCAAAAGCATTCAATTGATGCGCTGAATCTTCTTGCAGATAACGGTGTTCACCTTGTTTTCACGGGGCATATGCATAACCAGAGTATTAATGTTCACGAAACCGAAAACGGTAACAGGATATATGATGTTTGCACAGGCTCAATTATCGCAGACCCTTCTGTTATTCGTCTTGTTAATATCGAAAGTGAAGATACGGTTGATATAAAAACCATTCCTGCTCCCGATTTCGAGTGGGACACAAAGGGAAAAACCTGCACTCAGTATCTTAAAGACCTTTTCGATAATATGATTTTAAATATGCTCGGCGATATGGAAAAAGACCCCGAGAGAATTATGCATAAGCTCGGAATGGACGACAACAAGAAGCTGAAGCCGATTATTAAGCTTCTCGGTAAAAGGCTTAATAAGGTAACTCTCGGTCATCTCTGCCGTGTTCTTTGGATTAAATGCGATAAGAGCATAAGGAAGGTTAAACTCAAGGATTTCGCTGCCGAGCTTGTTCGTCAGGTTTTTGAGGGTAACCAGAGCATAAAAGAGGGAACGCCCAAGGGAGATATTTTCCTTAAGTTCTTAAAGAGAATTAGTTTTATTCTTAAGAAAGTTAAGGCAAAGGGCTACGACGGAAAACGCGTTGATTTGTTTGAAGCCCTTAAAAACTCCGCAGGAAACTATGATATTGATGACTACAATGCAACATTAAAGCTATTTTAGCTTTAATAAATGCTTGCAAAGCAAGCAATTAATGCACATTTTTTAAATGTGCAAATCATGATATAATCAATTCATGCAGTCGAAGACTGCAATTCATAATTTATGAATTGACTTCGTCATGAATTGGCTGCGCCATGAATTGACTTCGTCATGAATTGCACTGCAAGCAGTGCATAAATTAATTATAACGGCAGATAATAGCCTTATGAACGATTTGTTTTACAGGCTGAAAAATCTGCCGTATTATTTATGCCCTGCGTTTATAATGAGCGCGGTTGTTATTTTTTTAATAAACCTTATAACGCTGATTCCGGGGGAAAGGTTTTCATCTCTTTACAACGGCTTCTTTTCGGGAATTTCGGCTCTGTTTGCCTTTGCTGCAGCAGGCTTGATTTGCTATGCCGTTTCAAAAAACACTAAAAAAGCCCTTGCCTCAGGCTTTTGTATTTTGCTTTTTGATCTTGTTCTTTTTTCGCTTTGCAATGTGCATATCAGTTTTGCTGTGGCTGTGATTTTATCGCTGGTTTTTGCATTTGTTTATGGTAAAAACGATTTTTATCCGGCATTTTTTGCCTGTTCTCTCCTAAGCCTCGTTCTTGCACTGTGCGTCGGGCTTTCCTATGATTTTCTTTATTCGGCTCTTAAATCCTTTTGCCTTGGATTAAAGGGAAGGGGAGCGCTTTTCGGCACGGTTAATAATTTGTATTCAATCTTGTTTTCGGATAATCTTGAAAAGCTGTTTTATCATAAAGATTATTCGGGAACTGCCTTCGTTGACGGAAAAATTGTCAGCGGAGTTATGGATGTCTTTTCGGCTCAGGGAATTGCAGGAATTAATGCTTCAAAATTCCTTTCAGGCAAGTATTTTGTTAATATATTTCTCAGCGTCGGGATTTTTTCTCTCATTTTTCCGAGGCTTGACAGAGAAGGTAAAGCCGCCGTTTTTCTATGCCTCTTAAATGCTGTTGTATTTGGAGATACAAGGCTTTTTGCGCTCTTTGTTTTGGTATTTAATCCACTTATGTATTTTGGCTATCTGCTGCTTGTTTTCCTGTCGTATTTCTTTGCCAATCTGCTCGATATACGAATGATGTTTTTCAGGCAGGGTTCGCTGATTGAAATGTTTAAATATATGGATAAGCCGTTTTATTTTCTTCTCGCAGGAGCGGTTTTAGCAGTTCTTTCATTTTTTGTTGAGAACATAATCATTTCAAAATTTGATTTTCAGAGTAAAAGAATTCTGCCTTATGAGGTTAGAAAAATTGTTAACTCGCTCGGCGGCGAGAGTAATATTGAGAGAATAAACAAAGGCGAGCTGCTTGTAAAAAACCCGAATTTAATCAATATTTTAAATCTTGATTGTGAAATAAGGGGAAACAGGGTTAAGCTGCTCTATGACGACCTTGAAAAGCTCAAACAGTTTCTTTAATTCTTTAAGACAGGGGACAGGCGCTTCGCGAATTATGAATGAGGAATTATGAATGAGGAATTTCGGGTCGCTTCGCTCCGATTATAAAAGTTGCGCGTTTCGCGTTTCGCGTTGCAAGTTGTCGGGCGACACATTCGCACTTGATTATATTTGGTCGTTCCCTCAACAGCACACGGGGACGTTCCTCTCCAGGCACCGTTCTTCCTT
>JAFUZY010000040.1 GCA_017476375.1 Eubacterium sp. | reverse complement strand
GGGTCTTGAAAAAACTGCAGGACAAAATTGCCTTAAATTCCCTTATTTTCCTGTTCTCATTAAGCTGATTGACGCATACGATAATCTTTCCGTTCAGGTTCATCCTGACGATGAATACGCAAGAAGAGTTGAAAACGAATTCGGTAAAACCGAAATCTGGTATGTTCTTGACGCTATTGACGACGCCGAATTAATATACGGTTTTAAAGAAAAAATAACATCAGAGGAATTCCGAGAGGCTATTGAAAACAATACGCTGCTTGATAAGCTTAACAGAGTAAAGGTTTCCAAGGGCGACTTATTCTTCATTGAAGCAGGAACGGTTCACGCAATCGGAAAAGGCGCGCTAATCGCCGAAATCCAGCAGAACTCAAACTGCACATATCGTGTTTACGACTACGGAAGAGTCGGAAAAGACGGAAAACCAAGAGAGCTGCATATTCAAAAAGCAATTGATGTTTCAAAAACAGAACCGCCAAAATACGATATTAAGCCTCAGGGCGAAGAAAAAGAAGAGAATGAAAACATCTCACAGCTTTTAACAAAATGCGATTTATTCACCGTAAACAGATACGCAGTTAAAAATGAAATAACGCTTAAAACAAACGAATTAACTTTTAACCATATTCTTGTTATCGGCGGTAACGGTAAAATAGAAAACGAAAACGCAAGGAAGGGCGATTCCTTCTTTGTTCCTGCAAACTACGGCGAATATAAAATAAACGGTGAGCTTGAAATTCTGGTAACTGAAATTTAACAGTATAGGAAATCCCCTTATGGATATAATAAACCATAAGGGGTGATTTTTTATGAGAATATTAGATAGAGTAGCGCTTATTCTAACAATTATAGGCGGACTTAACTGGGGACTCATCGGAATTTTTCAATTTGATCTCGTTGCCTGGATTGGCGGCGGACAGGACGGAGTCTTTTCAAGAATTATCTACACGCTCGTTGCTCTTGCAGCAATCTGGTGTATCAGTCTTTTATTCAGAAACAGAGAATATGCCGACTGATTTATAAAATCGCACAGGAAAATTTCCTGTGCGATTTTTTACTCGGCACTCGGGACTATTTAATTGCCATATGATTTTCCATTTCATCCTTGATTTTTGCAAGGATTCTTTTTTCCAGACGGGATATATATGATTGCGAAATTCCCATATTATCCGCAAGCTCCTTTTGTGTTTGAGATTTTGCTCCGTTCAGCCCGAATCGCTGTTCCATTATATGCTTTTCCTTCTGGGATAAGTTGGCGATTATATATCTTAAAAGGCGCTTTTCATCCTCATACTCTATGCTTTGGCTTATTTCATCCGGTTCTGAGCCGAGAACATCGCGAAGGGTAAGTTCATTTCCGTCCAAGTCAACAGAGAGCGGCTCATCAAAGGACATTTCGGTTTTTGAGTTAGACGCCTTCCTCAGATACATAAGTATTTCATTTTCAATGCATCTTGAAGCATATGTTGCAAGTTTTATGTTCTTCTCGGGATTATAGGTTTTAACCGCCTTCATAAGCCCTATTGTTCCGATTGAAACAAGGTCTTCTGCACCGGCAGTTTTGGATTCATATTTCTTTGCTATGTAAACAACAAGCCGAAGATTATGGGTTATCAGAAGGTCGCGGTTTTCATCATTTCCGTTTTTTATCTGATTTATTATAAATTCCTCGTCCTCCCTGCTAAGAGGCGGCGGAAGCGTTTCGGGTCCGTTTATATAACAGCAGTATTCTTCAAAGAGAATTTTCTGAACAAAGAAATTGAATATTTTATTTAATAGTTTCATTTAATCACCTATACTGATATTATTTCGGGGTTTATAACTGCGGAAAAATTTTTTGAATCAAGGTCATCGCTGAGAGCTATGAAAACATTTTCAATTTTTTCATATCCCTTTGCGGTTTTAACCTTAACACATTCCGGTTTATACGCTTTTAAATACGAAGAGGAGTTTATGGTTGACGCCGGAATCAGCCTTGCGTTTTTCTCATCGAAAAGTTCTTTCGCAATTTCTTTTTTAACGATTATAACGGGATAATTTGAAAACGGCTCTCTCAGCTTGTTTCCGGTATCTGAAAGGGCAAAAACCGAAATTTCCTTTGAATTATTCACTATTATAAGATTATATATCTCGCCTGCTGAAAGCCTTTTGTTGTAAATCCTGATTATAACGCAGGATGCAATATAGGCAACAAGGGCGGTTAAAAGAAGTTCTCTTGCGCTTATATCAAAATATACTTCACCGTTTTTGGTTATAATTTTATCGCTTTTGAATATCATCTGAAGCCCTGTGATAATTCCGAGAAACAAAAAATTCGAGAAGAGAAAAATCAAAAGCATTGAAAAAAAGCTTTTAATTTTTGTAAAGCCGAAAGAGATAAGCATTATCAAAACGGAAAAAGCAATTTTTGAAAGGGCTGTTATGTAGAGCTGAATGTCATCAATAAGAATAATCATTGAATATAATCCGCCGAGAGCGGCACTTATAATCAGTCTGAAAAGCGCCGGATTTCTCTTCCCTGCTTTTGCCGTTATCCTCAAAAGTAAAAAGGTTATAAAGAAATTAACAATAAAAAGAACGTCGGCATAAATAACAATAAAAATCCCCCCTTTGCAGATTTATTATAATCTGCAAAGAGAGGATTTTTTGTCAAAGAATAAAAGCAATGAAATCTTTTTACAAAGGTTTTCACTTTAGTGCTTTAATGTGTTCATTTGGGGACAGTCCCCAATCGTACGACAATTGTCTATTATTTACATTACAAAATCGTCGCTTTGATATTTACTCAAAAACTCTTTATACTCCTCGTCAATTCCGTAAACCGATATTAGCCTTCCGTTAATTTTCTTATTATACTGTGCAAAATCTCTTAAAATACTATCTAACGGTTTTACATTGCAATCATATAACAACAGCTTTGAAAGACCCTGTTTAGTTAATATTGAACGGGTTATTTTGTCATTCGGCAGATTATCAAAATAACCCTTTTTAAATAATCCTTTATCCTTATATCCGCTTTCATACAATATGCATTGAACCTTAACATAGGTTTGCGTAGCTTCATCAGGTATATATAGCGCTTTGCAAATTATTCTCGGAATATCCGACCTCGATATGCAGGGAAAATAAAAAAGCGTTATAAGATAAAGAAATTCAATATTATCATCTATTTCTTTTTCAGTATATTTATGTTTCATTTTTCTCCTCAAAATAAAAAAGTGCGCAGCGTAAGCTACGCACAAAAAACGCAATGCTCACTGTTGCGACACAAATCTGAACGGTGAAAAAATCAACACGCCAAATCAGAGCATGCATTTTTATCAAAATGGATAAAAATGGCGTGCATGATTTTTCTAAATTATTCAGATTTATGTCGCAAAAATATATTATCATTAATACAAAAATAAGTCAAGAAATAAAAAACAGACCGAAAAATCAGTCTGTTGAATTATTAATATTAAAATGTGAATTATTTAAAATACATATAATACTGGCATCTTATGCTGCCGTTATAAAGCTTTCTTCTTTTATCGGCTTTTCTTCCGAAGGATTTTTCAAACTCCTCATCAGGAGAAATAATGCCGTATGACCAGCCGTATTTTGAAACAAATTTTTCGCCCATTGCTTTATAAATGCTTTTCGCGGTTTTATAATCAAGCATTCTTTCGCCATAGGGCGGATTGGTTACAAGGGTTCCCTTTTCGCTCGAAGCTTCAAAATTCCTTACATCCCGTTGATAAACCTTGATAAACTTTTCAACGCCTGCACTTTTTGCGTTCTTCATTGATAGCTCAACAGCATCACTGTCAACGTCACTTCCGATTGCAATAAAATCCGTATCCGTTTTAACTAAATCGCGGCATCTTTCCTTTTCGGTTTTTATTATACTTTCATCAATAAGACCCCAGCGGTCAAATGAAAATCCGCGGTTCAGACCGGGAGCAATATTATTAGCAAGCATCGCCCCTTCGACAAGGATTGTTCCGCTGCCGCAGCAGGGGTCGTATAAGGTGTGGTAATGCCTTAGCTTTGAAAGGCTGCACATTGCCGCCGCAAGTGTTTCTCTTATCGGCGCTTCATTTGCAGACGGACGGTATCCCCTTTTATGAAGGCTCGTTCCGCTTGTGTCAAGCATAATGCAGACTTCATCCTTGATTATTGAAAACTGAATCTGATGAACAGGCCCCGTTTCTTCAAACCAGGAAATGTTATAATCCTCTTTAAGTGATTCAACAATTGCCTTTTTAATTATCTTCTGGCAATCGGGAATTGAATGAAGGGTTGAATTGATTGAAAAGCCCTTAACGGGAAAAGTGTCGCTGCTGCCGATGAATTCGCTCCAAGGAAGGTTTTTAACTCCCTGAAAAAGCTCTTCAAAGGTTACGGCACCGAATGTATCAAGAACAATCAATATTCTTTCGGAAAAGCGTGATTTGAGATTTGCTCTTACAAGAATGCTCTCGTCACCCTCAAAGAAAACTCTTGCGTTTTCCGCCCTAACATTATTTGCACCCATAAATTTAAGCTCATCGCTTACCAGGCCTTCAACCCCGATTAAGCAAGGAGCGGTCATTAATAAGTTCATTAAGGTTTCCTCTACATAAATACGAATAAATTACGAATTACGAGTTACGAATTACGAATTGAGGGTGGGCTCTGCCCACACCCGATTATAGTAAAATGAAACGATTTCTTAATATTATGAAATCAAACTTATTGTCCGAGGCGAAGCCGAGTAACCAAAATTCGTAATTCGTAATTCGTAACTCGTAATTAATAAATAAGGCTGTCATCTGACAGCCCTGTTGTTTATGATATGTCGTAGAAAACGATTTCTCCATCCTTAACATAGCCCTTTTCTCTGGCCTTCTGTTCGATATATTCATCTTTGTTATCGGAATTAAGAATCGCTTTAATCTTCTCGTTTTCTTTAAGCTGAACCGAATACTGAGTTTCAAGCTCGGCAGCCTGAGCCTTGAGCCTGCTTATATCCGAATAATTGTTGATTAAAGTGTATGAGCAATAGCAAACAAGCCCGAAGAAAAGAATTGCAATAACGAGCTTAATAAATGATTTGCTTTTAAAAATTTTCAATATATTCTGATTCAAATCAATCGCCCCACATCACTTAGTATATATATTATAATATATAGATAGAGCAAAAGCAAGAGATTTTTTAAACTTTTTCGCTGTTTTTTTGTAGCGTTACAATAGATGTGAGACTGAAAAGTAAAAAAGGTATAGAAAAAGCGATTGAGAAAAGATAGAATAGTAATCACCACAAAACCAAAGCTATCAGAAAGGACTCAATCGCCATGAATAGTATAACACAAAACAAGAGATATTGTCCACATCAATTGAAAACAAGAATATACGCAGTAAAACTGTACCGTAAGTCAAAAGATTTAGATTTTGTATTGCGACGCTATCACATATCTAAAGCATCTTTGATGCGCTGGAACAAACGATATAATGGCACAAAAGAATCATTAATGGATAAATCTCACCGTCCAAAGGCCCCTCATCCAAACGCTCATACAGATGAAGAAATTTCGTGGATTAATAATTACCACCGCAGAAATCCCAATATGTCTTTATGCGAATTGTATGGCAAATTACGAACAGAAAAAGGATATTCCCGACACATCGGTTCTCTGTACAGAATGTTTGTTAAACTCGGTTATCGTAAAAAGGTTGAAAGCACAAAGAAAAAGTCAAAGCATTCAGGAAAATATGATACACCTGAACAGATGGGAGTTAAATGGCAAATGGATGTTAAATATGTTCCTGCAGTTTGTTATGCCGGCTCCGATGGTTTGAAATTCTATCAATACACAATGATAGATGAAGCCACCAGAGAACGCTTTATCTATCCGTATATGGAACAAAGCAGTTATTCAACAATTGACTTTGTTCAAAGGGCTATTGCCTATTTTGGATATGCTCCTGATACCATACAAACCGACAACGGCGGAGAATTTACACACATAGCAAAAACAAATCGTATTCATCCATTTGATATATTCTGCAGAAAATACAACATCAATCACAAACTCATTATCCCAAGAACACCTTGGCACAACGGCAAGGTTGAACGCAGCCACAGAAGCGACCAAGAAAGATTTTACAACTTCCTTAGTTTCTATTCATATGATGATTTGTTAATTCAGATGAAGCGTTATCTCAAACGTTCTAACAATATTCCTATGTCTGTTCTCGGCTGGAAATCTCCTATTCAAAAGAGAGCAGAGCTGGAAAACAATCCATTTTTTTAGCCGCCGAACAATGAGCTGAACTCGTTCGGCTACGCCTCTCTCCTTCAGCTCATTGTTCTTTTTCTCAACACTTCTTTTATTTTTACTTACTTGGTCTCACATCATTGACAAATGTACATTTTTTAAACTTTTTCGCTGTTTTTTCCATATTTTTTTCTCTGTTTTAGTTTATTTTTCAAACTTTTAACAGCCTTTAAAACTCTTGTTGAAAACTTATGAAAAATGAAGAGAAAAAGAAGAAATCCAAAACCGCAAATGACTAAAAACAGGCTTCTCATTTCTCCGTTTGAATAGCCTATTAAATAACAGACAAAGGAAAATGAACAGATTATCATATAGATAAAGTCGAGTGCAAAAAAAATTATCCTATTTTTAAAGAAGGCTCGGATAACGAAAAAAACCTCATAAAGAAAACCGAAGCAGAGTCCGAGAATAAAGAAGGCTAAAAAGCTCTTTTCTATGAAAACATCTTCCCGAAGAAATTCTTTGAACTTGTTTTTTCGCTGTAAACAATTGCAGCTATTCTTCCGTTCACTTTTAGTATACCGTTTTCAAGGTCAAGCGTTTCAACAAGAAGATGGCTTCCCTTTATCAAAACACTGCCAAGCTCGCACGATGCATTAACCTCCTCTTCGTTAAAAGAAGAAACATCGCTTATTCCCGTCATTTCCACTGTTTCTCTGTTTTCAATTGCAACACTATGTTTTTTATTCTCGCTTTTCTGACTGTTTATATCCTGCATAAGAAAACCTCCGATAAAGCATATGCATTATCGGAGGTTTATATGATTGATTATTTCCCGTGATTTTTGAGATTGCTTACCAAATTTTCTATATCGCCCTTAAGACTCTGAAGCACCGCTATATTTTCTTCAAGCTCGCGGTTTGATTCGGCAAGCTGCCTTTCAAGATTAGTGTTGATAATCTCAAGGCGCTGGTTTTCAAACTCCGCTTCATTCAGCGCTGCCTTAAGCCTTGCGTTTTCTTTTTTCAGTTGTTCATTCTCTTTATTCTTAGGATATATCGCCATATTATGAATCTATATCAGTGTCAGTTTCAAAGTATCTTGAGCCGAGCCATGTTTCTTTAATCGTGTAGCCCTTTTCAAGCTTTTCTTTATCCTTGCTTCCATCCTCACTTGCGAGTGCCTGCTGAGCCGTGTACTGCCAAACAGTTAAATCGCTTGTTGACTCGAAATACATAATGTGGTAACCGAACTCGGTTTTAACAATTGCAGTGTCGCCTGTCTTACGGCTTGAATCAAAGCACCATGCATTGAAGGAAGGAACCATCTGATTTGGAACAACATTCTCATAAATACCGCCGTCGCTCGCATTGCTGTCTGACGAATTATCTTTTGCAAGCTCGCCGAAAGCCTCGGCAGTTTTCTTGCCCTTCTTGTATTCATTAAGAATTTTTGTTGCCTTATCCTTTGCGTTTTTCCACTCTGTTTTTGAAGCCTCTGTCGGTGTTTCAGCCTCGGTTTCGGTTGTTTTGCCGTCATCGCCCTTTTCGTTCTTGAAAGGCTTGATAAGAATATGGCGAACGGTTACGGGATGAACCTTTGAAAGATTAACCGGCTTAACAATGTAAACAACTGATGTTGACTGCTGCCTTACATCGCCTGCTTTTCTCTTTGAAGAGAACACCCAGTCAAGACCTGAATAAGTATGCTCTTCCTCTTCGCCTTCCTCGTGCTCGTGCTCATCTGCTGAAGCAATAGCACCGTTCATACCCTGAAGAGTTGATCTTGTTATATCCTTATAAGTTGTTTCAACTTCATTTTTGTTTGCCTCTTTGTCCCAATCGGAATCGGCATATTTTGATGCGAGCTCGGCAAAATTGGAACCGTCTGCCCTGAGAGCCTTTTTGAATGCCTTAGCGTCGTCTTCGTTGCTGCATTCAAAATATTTAATATCAACGCTTACAAGAGAATCCTTATTCTCATCGCGATATTTTTCGTATTCTTTCTTATCGTACTGCTTTGATGAGAGTTCTTTTTGGTACTCTTTCTGATAGTTTTCAGAGATATAAGAAATCTTAACCTCTCTGCGGAAAACCTCTTCTGTAACGCCCTTTCCCATTGCTGCGGTTAAATATCCGCTTGTTGTGAAATCATGGCCCTTGGCAGTTTCCTTATAGTTATCAATTGTTTCATTAAGCTCTTTTTGCTGCTCCTCGGTTATTTCGGGCTCTTTGCCGTCGTTTGCCTTAAGAGCTTCATAATAATAGGTGTAGGTTGATTTAACTGTATCAATAACCTGATCGTGAATATACTGAGCCCAGGTGATTTCCTTTTTCTCATCATCGGGGTCCTTTGTTTTTTGCTGAGAGAGTCTTTTATCAAAATCAATCTTCTGGTCATCGGAAACCTCAACGCCATACTGCGCATACTGCTGCTGAGTCTGCTGAAGATTATTATAAATCATTGCAAAATAATAGTTATATGTGCTGACTTTAATATTATGCCTGTTTCCGTCGCCATCCTTAAGAACCATTCCCGTGAAGGTACTCTGAGGTACGCCGAGGGCGCCCATTAAGCCGTGGCGAACCAATCCGGTCTGCATATAAACAAAGAGAAGTGCAACAACGCAAACAATGGCAATGCAGCTTTTAATTCTCTTTTTAACAAGCGGAGACATCGGAATTGTTATTCCGTCCTTACTCTTCATAATGCCGTCGCGCTGAGCAATTAAATCATCGCGTTTTTTGCGAAGCTTATTCTTTTTCTTTTCGTCTGTTTCCTCGGCAATCTGAGCTTTTAGCTCGCGAACCTCAGCAACTATTTCTTTTTTTCTTTCCTCTGCCTTTTCGCGTTTTGCATCAAGCTTTTCCTGAGCCTTTTCCGCTTTCTTGGCAGCCTTTTCCTCCTTGGTGAGCTTTTTGTTCTCTTTCTCAAGGAGCTCTTCTGTTTCTTTTTCGATATCCTTTGCCATATTTTCCATAGCCTTTCTATGTTCAAAGTATTTTTTCCATAATATTTTACAATAATTTATAAAATATTACAAGTATTATTTTTACTCAGCTGTTGCCGGTGCCTGAGTTGTTTGCTCTTCGGGTTTTGCAACAGTTGTTTTCTTCATTGCACCCTTATGCTTTTTTACCTCAAAGGATTTAATATATTCCTGTTCCTTCTCGTTTACAACAGCAAGCTCGCTGTTGTAGAGGTTTGATGTTGTATCTTCAATAAAGAACATAATATGGTAGCCGAAATCTGATTTAACAATACCGGTGTCGCCGTATTTTCTTGATTTATCGGTTGACCATTCCTCAAAATTCTTAACCATTCTTCCAAGCGGAGTTCCCTCATAAAGGCCTCCGTAAAGTCCGCTCGAGCCCTTTGAGGTTGACTCGGTATCGTCGGAATATTCTTCTGCAAGAAGAGCAAATGCATACTCTGTTTTTTTGCCCTTATTATATTCATCAAGAATTTTCTTTGCTTTCTTTTCTGCCTCTTCCCACTGAGCGTCCGTATATTTCGGGGTTTTCGTCTGCTCCTCTTCGCTTTTCTTTTCTGATGATTTGGGGGTAATAAGAATATGTCTTACGGAATAAACCTCGTCGTCGGCAATCTCGGGTTTAGCTGTTTTTAGAACAAGGAAATAAAGAGAGTTTTCTTCATCAAGGAAGTATGAGCAGTCATTAACCTTGGTTTTTTCATCAAACAGCCATTTTGACGCCGCCTCGGTGAACGAGGTGTCGCTCTTTGTTATTGAGGTTTCAACGCTCTTTGCAATCTGCTCTGCGCAGTCATCCGCATTTTCAAACTGACCCGATGAAACATACCGGTCGATTATTTCCTTGCAGGCAGTTGGGATAAGCTTCTTTAAATCGTTAAGATTTTTAACCTTTGATGCATATTTCTTAGCGTTCTTTTCAGCTGTTTGCTGAGACTTTGCCTCTTCGGGATTATAAACTATCGGAAGATAAGCAAATGAACACTGAATATAATCATCCTTATGCTCATTGAAATACTTTTCAACATCAGCTTTGTCAACCTTGTTTTCAATCAGGTGTTGACGGTAATAGTTGTTTGCAATATATGATTGATTGAGCAGCTTTTTGATGGTTGCAAGTCCGCAATATTCGCCGTATGTTGAGCTGATATATTCATCAACGGATAAATCAGCCTCGGAAGCTGCGTCCTTTATGCTTTTAATGTTGTTGTTGATTTCCTCTTTCTGGTCATCCGAAAGAGTTACGCCGTTTTTTTCAGCCTCCTGATAATAAGCGGTTATATACTGAATACGGTCAATTGTGTCGTTTTCAAACAGCTGAGCCCATGTTACTTCATTACCTTCATCATCAGTTGTTTTTTGCTTTGAATAATCCTTTGTTGTGTCTATCTGATAATAACCCTGCTGAGCATAGCTGATATAGTTATTTGAAACAGCATTATAGTAATAATTATACATTCCGATTGAAACATCGGTTTCATCAACGGTTAACGCAACGTTTCCGGGATTCATTTTTTCATTGGTGTTCGGAAGAGTGAAATATCTTATTCCGAAAACAACAAGAACAGCTGTTATGGCTGCAACCAAAACGCCCGCCGCAATGAACTTAACTGCATTTTTTGATAATCCGACGCTGCTTTTCTTTGCAGTTGACGGAGCCTGCTTTTCGGGAGCCTTTTCGTTTTTCTTATCTTCTTTAGCCTCGGGAAGCCCTGCGTCTGCTTCAAACTCATTGTTTTCAAGAGTTAGTGCTTTTGCCTCAAATTCCCAGTTATCGTTTTCCTCAAATCCGACTTTTCCGGTTTCAAACGGCTTGTTTTCATCGAATTCGTTTTCTTTGATTTTATCGCTCATAATCTTACTCCTACATAAAATTAATATAAAGATTATACTATAATTATTATAATATTGCAACACCTTATTTAATTCATAGCTCAATTGTCTTGTCCTTTTCAGCTGTAGTAAAGAGGTAGCGTCTATTCGTTCGCCACGGGGACATACCTCCGAGTGCAATTCAAATAAGAATGGTTCGGCGGAGGAATGTCCCCGTGTGCTGTGAAGGGAACGCCCATTTCGTTCGCCGATAATATAATCGGAGCGTAGCGACCCTCAATTTTGCACTTTGCATTTTGCATTATGCATTTTTATAATCGTCGCTCGCGACCCGAAATTCATCATTCATCATTCATCATTCCTCATTCGCGAAGCGCAACGTCCCCGTGTGCTGTTTCGGGAACGACCACCAATTTTGCACTTTGCAATCTGCATTTTCGATTATATCAATGCTCTACAAACATCTTGCATTAAACTGATGTTTATGATATTATCAAATTGAAATCTAATGCAAGGAAGTGAATTTATGACCGAAAAGAGCACCTGGCAGACAGACAGAAGGCTCTTTGCATTACTTCTGATAACGCTAAGCGTTTCCTTTGTTTTTCCCGAATATATTGCACCGCTCTTTGTTTTCTTTCTTTATATTTATTTCATAATTCACTTTAAAAAAACAGGCAGAAGTGCAAAGCTCGGAAATCTCGGCAAGATTTTCTTCGCCTATATGACCTATATGGTTATTTCGGGAATCTGGAGCAACACCCATATTCTTTCATCCCTTATCGGACTACTTTGGATGGGCTGTTTTCTTGGTTATATTATGGTTGCAAACTCCATTAATACCAACGAAAAGCTGAAAAACGCAATGACTGCGATGAATATTTCATCGGGAATAACCGGCGCAATTGCAATTTCCGAGTTTGTTACATACAACCTGACGCATCACACAAAATGGTTTAATTTCATTGTTGCAAATCCGCTTTACTATAAATTCAACGACAAGGTTTTCGGATTGTTTTCCTTTGATATTGTTAACAATGTTTACCCCTCGAGGGCAACGGCAACCTTTGATAATCCGCTTATTCTTGCAACATTTCTTGTTATGACAACGCCGTTTTGCGCTTTTGGTCTTGTTTATTTTAAACATCGGGCAAACAGGCGTCTCAGTATGATTTGCCTGCTTCTTACCATCGGCGGAATACTTTGCACGGAATCAAGAGGAGCATATATAGCAGTCGCACTGACGGTTATAACCCTTCTTTTAAGCAACAAGCGAATTTTCAAAAAAATGTTTCCGTTCATCATTATTCTTGCAATCAGCCTTCCGCTTGTTCTTGTTATCAGGTTTAAAAACTCCCCTGCAGGAGACCTGCTTACCTCAAATAATTCAAGAATAAGAATATGGCGCTGCTGCCTTGGAGTTTTTGCAGAGCATCCGATTATCGGGCTCGGCGCAGGAACGGAAAATCTGCATCAGCTTATTATCAGCAGAATACATACAGACAGAGCCCATGCGCATAATCTCTTCCTTCAGATTGCTGTTGAAGGCGGAATAGTCGGAATTGTTTTTGCAATCGCAATTATTGCAAGAATTGTTAAAAATCTTTACTCGCTTTTCAAGCTCAAGGAAAACACATACAGACCGTATGCAATCGTTTACACCTCTGCATTTGTCGGATTTATAACAATGTCTCTTTTTGAACACACACTGCAGACTCCGAAGGAAATGATGATTTTTTTCTTCCTTCTCGGATTCATTGAGGCAACATACAGAATGGCAACTGATAATATTCAGCTTGCCGATGACGAAAAAGCAACCTACCGTGAGCTGAAAAGCGAAGATTTTGAAACAGAAAACGAGCCTGTAAAAGCTAAATAAAACAAAAAATCTGAGGCGGTCAACCTGAACAAGTCCGTAAAAAGTAGACAATAGAAAAAACAGACCCCCTATGGTAGAATGGAAAAGACTATCATAGGGGGAATTTTTTATGGCAAGGAAATATAGAAATATCAGTAGATATGAAAATGAAATCATCGAACTGTGG
>JAFUZY010000039.1 GCA_017476375.1 Eubacterium sp. | reverse complement strand
CCACAGTTCGATGATTTCATTTTCATATCTACTGATATTTCTATATTTCCTTGCCATAAAAAATTCCCCCTATGATAGTCTTTTCCATTCTACCATAGGGGGTCTGTTTTTTCTATTGTCTACTTTTTACGGACTTGTTCACTTTCATGCCCTCCCTTTAAATATATCAAAGTGCAGTCTGTCCCCATTGCGATTATCCCGAAACGACAGCGTTCCAATTATTATAATGCAAGCATTATAGAATTTATCAAACATTTTCATTGATATAATTAATGTTTTCGCTTTCTATTTGTTTGACTATATAATTATAATATAGTAAAATAAATATGAGAAAAACTATCTTTTTTGGGGGCGTTTTTTGTGAGAAAACAAACAAAAGCTATTTTTAGTATTATTCTCAGCGTTATGCTGATTATTTCAACAATTCCTTTTACGGGATTAAGTGCCTCAGCAAAGGAAAAAACGGTTTATGAATATTTAACTGGGCAGGATAGTCTGTCAGACGAGAATATAACGGTTCACAGCGGCGTATCATGGGATAACAGCGAGAATGCCGCATCTTTTAACGGAACCGGTGAAGCATATATTCAGATAAACAACGCTCCTTTTGAAAATGTTTCAAAGAAGAGTGGTTTTAGTATTTCCGTTGACGTTAAAAGAAATTCATCAAACGGCAGTTATGCCCGTATTCTTGATTTCAGTAACGGCACAACGAGTAACTATTTCGCAATGAACGCAGGAAGCGATACATCCGATGCGTTTGTTCGTTATTGTGTTTTTACAAAGCTAAACGGAGCCGAAACATGCTACTACGGAAGCGGCTCAGGTGACGGAACTGTTATATATAGCCGTGCAAATTTCCTTGAACAGCAGGCTGCCGGTCAGTGGCATAATGTTAAGGTTTCTGTTTTCAGGTTCGGAAACGCAGGAAGACTGTATTATTATTTTGATAATGTTCTTTATTATATCTATGATGTTGCAAACTACGAAAGCTATATAGAGTCATTTAAAAACTACACAACATATTATATCGGCAAATCAATCTGGAACGACCCGCTGCTAAACGGTTATTTAAAAAACTTAAAAATCACTGTCGGCATTCCCGATGAAGAAAGAGAGCTTTTTCACTATACCTTTGACAGTGGAACCGAATTTGGCGACACGCAAAGCTCAAGTGCGGTTACTCTTGCATATTCCTGGCAGGAAACAGGTTATCAGCAGTTTAGCGACCATATCTGGTTGCGCGACGGTTGGATGTATGCCCACGTTCCGGGAACTATCAGGGATGAGAGATATAATAAAAACTGGAAGATTGATTTTTCCTTCAGCTTAACAGATTCGGGCATCGGCGCAAACAGACTTGAAAGAATGCTCGGAATATCCTCCGTTGAGGTTGGCGCGGATTTCGGAGGTATTAAAAGTTTCGGCGTAAGCTCAAACGGAAAGATTTATTTTAATACAAATGATTTCAATTCCCCCTTGGGCGACACAGGGGTTAACCTGAAAGACTATTTCTTTGGCGACGGAAATGAAAACAATCAAAAACCGCTCAAGCTTACATACGCATATCATAACGGTATTATAAGCGTTTTGATGAACGACGAGGTTAAGTTTAGCGCAGACGTTTCATCAAATGCAGATTTCTTTGAAGGAATTAAATCCGTAACAATCGGCGGAAGAAACGGCATAGGCAACTGGATGGATATTTTTGATTTATCCGCTTATTCCTATCAAAAAAATGAGGATGAAATTTCCTATCTTGCTGCAAAATATCTCAATAACGACATTTCTTCAAATGACGTTGATTCAAGCCCGTTGCTGTCTGTTCAGGGCAACGGCGCAGAATGGGTTGAAAAAGACGGATATAAGGTTGCCCATATGCTCGGTCAGAATTCAACAGACGCAACTGTTAAAAACCATTATCTTTATCTTCCGAAAAATCAGCTTGGAAGCGTTTTAAGCGCTGCCGACGAATATTCGGGAATAACGGTTTCGTTTATGGGTAAGCGAAACTCCGATTCATGGCAGAGATTCTTTGAACTGACGAATGTTAACAGTGGCTTTGGCGGAGACGATAATAACAATTATTTATATTTCGCAACAGGCGGAAATATTAATGCGAGGGTGAACGGCGGAGAGGATGCTTCGGTTCCCAATATAGGCGACCTTGAAAACTGGCATCTCTGGACTATAACAGTGGTTCAGGGCGGAATAATTGTTTATCGCGACGGCGTTAAGCTTGGCGCAACAACAACCAACAGGCTCTCACCAAGCTGGTTTGACAGACTACTTGATGACACGATGCTTTTAATCGGCGCTGCTTCTCCGAACTGGGACCCCGGTTCAGATTTCTGGATGAGGGATTTCAGATTATATTCAGCAGCTCTTTCCCAAAAACAGGTTGACCAGCTTTACGCATCAAGCGCAAGGGATTTCCTTGCAAACAGTCTTAAAGAAGCTGCGGCAAATTATGAAAACAAAATCAAATCCGGAAATATTTATAACAATACTAAGGCAGCATATGACGCTTATGTTTATGTTAACAGGCTGATTGACGCTCTTGAGTTCGGTAACGCATATGTTGATGGCGAGAGTATCACAAAAGCTATAACAGCCCTTAACAGTGCCGTAAACAATATGACGGGCTTTTCAAGAACCTTTTCGGTTCCGGCAGGAAGTGCCGAAAAATGGGCGAGCCACGATGCTCACGGAGCGGCGGTTTATATTGATGAGCTTTACCACAATGTTCTCTGGAGCGGAGGAGTTCCGATGGCTGCCCCGGGCGAAAACGATTATTCTTCTGCAACTGCAATCGGCAACGAGGTAAACACATACGGCGGATCGAACAAAAACTCAATACGACCTGTTATTTACCGTGAAAGCGCAGTTCTTGTATACACGGGAATTAACGGCGATGACCCGAGAATGCCCGTTATGTTCAGATGCCGAGGATGGAAGGGCGGCTCGGGAACCTTTAAACAGCGCCACCGTGCAGTTTATATCGACAGCAATGCCCAGGGTATGTATTTAAATCACAACTGGCGCGGAACAGACGGTCAGTTAAACCTTGTTTATTCATGGTTCTATCACGGCGAAAAGAATGTAAGATACTGGAATAACGGAGATATATATTACGAAGTGTCATCAGGCGGTAGCGGAGCTAAATGCTTCTGCTATGCAAATGTTATGAATTTCAACGGCTCTAATCAGTTTGCAAGCAATCAGTATTCTAAGACCGTTAACGGAATAACCTGGGGCTTCATATATTCAAATAATAACGATACCTCAAACGCTTCGCAAACTGCAACCGAGGGAGAGTATCCGAGCAACAATCAGAATGATTCAACTTATCAGACTTCAAACAGACCGATTTATGTTATAAACTACGCTGCAGTTTTAAATGAACTCAATTCTGCGGCAACCTTTGCAAAGAATAATATATCGGGTTACAAAGAGGGAGGTCTTGGCGAATTTTTTGCAAAGTATGACGCTGCAACAGCGCTCGACCCGAATTCATACGGCGGAGGCAACTGGGACAGCGACCAGGCAGGCAAGGTTGAAGCTTGCGCATTGGGAATAAAAAATGTTGTTGAAGGCTTGAAGAATGTTTCAAAAACAGGAGATGTTTACAGCAATCTCAGAAACGAAATGGGTTCATCTCATAATGGATTTAATTCAGCTAAGAGCGATTATTTTGGCAGCGAGCTTGAAACTGCATACACAACGTCGTCAATTGCCGTATTCAAAGAAAAATATGAAAAGGCAATGCGGGAAATGGCTCTGTTAGTTGATAATCCGTATAAATCAACAGTAACAAGCACATATACGGCTCTTTCAAATGCACATCATTCGCTCGCGAGAAAGGCAGACTTTTCAACACTCTTTAGTGCATATGAAGCAAGGCTCAATTATTCAAACAGCGCTATGATGAATCTCTGCACAAGTGACTCAGTAAAGGCATTTAAAGAAGCGCTTGTCAATGAAACAAAGTATGCTCATTATACCGTTGCTCAGCAAAATGAAACTCCGATTTCAGAACAGAGCTTGATTGATGAAGAAATTGAATTTATCAACTCCGGTTCATCGTCATATCTTGACTATACTAAATCACTTGAACCGCTGAATACTGCATACGAGCAAGCGGATAACGCTTTGATGGAGCTTGATAATCAGCCTGCAATTTATACCTGGGCAGACCTTGAAAAGCTTGTTGAGACTATTGAAAACAGCGAAAAATATCTTAATGCAACGAGTGAAGAGAAGAGGGATTTCGGAATTAAGTCCGATGGAAACGCTATTGATAATCTTGCTCAGACTATTTCGGATGAATTAAACTCGCTTTCCGCTTCTTCAATAGATCTCAGCGCTTATAACGCACTTTGGGAAAGCGCTCAGAGTGTTGACAGCGATGCATATGATTATCCCGCTTCAACTCTCCAAAGGGACTTGAACACATATAAAAAATTTGTTTACGGTCCTGCAGTTACATACACAAATCTGAGCGGAGAAACTGCAACAATAAATGTTTTAAAGAGCGGAGTATCCTCTGCAACCATTGACGCAGCAATAAGCATTCTTCAAAGCTCGTTTACTAATCACACAAGAATGTATAAAATAAATATTTCTCACGGCACTCTGAGTTATGTTAACGGGATAACCTTTATCGGAGGTAAGTATAAAGAGGATGGGGATAACGGCGGTTATCTTGCAACTTACGGAACAAAAATGAACCTAAGCTCTGATTTTGAAAACGCAGCATGGTATATGGAGTATTATTCCGAAACTGCAAGCAGAAACGAGCAGTATCAGGATACCGGAAAAACATATTCTTCTAATGTTTTCGGCAATATCAATATAAGCGTTAAAACCGAAAACGACGGAAACAAGGTTTCAATAATCAGAAGCTACAGCGATAATGCCAGAACTCCGATTCAGCTTGTTGATTATGCTGCTTCAAGCTATACTGTTCCGAGCGCACCGGCTCTTCCTTACTATACTTTCAGCGGATATACCCTTAACGGAAATCCTGTATCTGCCGGAGATATAGTTCCGGTTGATGAAGATATAACGATAATTGCAAATTATACAGCAACAGAAGGCTTGCCGTTTGCAATTAACGTTGAAGGTCAGGAGGGAACAAGTGCGTCGTATAACGACAGAGTGAGCCTTTTGGGAAATGCCGATACCTTTGCCTGGGTTGAAAAATCCAAAACATCGAATAGCTATAAGCCATTCTATATAGGAAAAGATGTTGAATTTTACGCAACCGAAGAAACAACTCTGAAACCCGTTACTCAAGCTGAATTTGAAAACGAAAATTATATGCTGCCGTGGATAAACATCCGCCAAGGCGGAGCATATGTTATAAACGATAACGGCAAAAAGAAGGTTTCTTTCAACGGCCAGTTTGTAACGGACGGAACATATAATATTTCAGAATACGGTGTTCTTCTCGGCAAGGCAACAGCAAACGGAAATATATCCGAATCCGATGTTAAGCTTGAAAATATAGGAACGTCGGATAAATACACATTAACGAGATTTAAATCAACAAAGGATGTCGGCGCTCACCAGTTTACAATTTCGGTAAACGGTCTCAGCGGAAATGTTATTTATAAAGGTTATATTTCTTATGTTAATGAACAGGGAATAACCCAAACGGTATACACAGACCCGATTGTTGAAACACTTTAATAATTCAGGGACAACTGGGGACTGTCCCCAGTTGTCCCAAGAGATATTAAAAGCTAAAAAGTAGGGGCGGGTTTCCACACCCGCCCGAATTGAATACCGACTATTATTTTTCGGGAGGGTCAGGAGATCCTCCCCTACATTTTTATTCATTTCTTCTTATCCTGAAACGATCCGTAAAAGCATTGTTTTATGAATATTTATACAATTGTCATAATTGATATTCCAAACAAATTGTATGATATTTTTAAAAAATCCGTTATAACACACAGAAAATTATGCAAATTTAAGAAAATGTTTAGTAGAACTGTTGAATTTTTTAACTGGAATTAGTATAATAAGATTGACATATTTTTATCAATTTGGAGGAATATTTATGAAAAAAATAACGAAAAGGACTTTGGCGTTAATTCTGGCAGTTGTTATGGCTTTGCCGGTTATGCTTGTTATGCCGTTTTCTGCAGGTGCGGAGGTTAGTTATACAACTACAACCACGACTTGTAATGATAAAAGTAAAGGCATGATTGATTCTGGTACAGACAGATGGAACGGCGGTAATTTTAATATTGTAAGTGATAATTATAATGATAAGACCGCTGTTGGCTTATGGAGATATGATATTAGCACCTTATCCAGTGTTGCATCTGTTCAGTCTGCTAATGCTATTGTAACGATTGCAAGCTTTGAGAAAGAAACAATAGCAGGTATGCAAGTCGATTTTTATTTAATTAATGGCGATTCATATGTATCTGGCGACAGTAATACAATAGCAAATGCTTATACTGATAATAATCGTCACAACCTTGGATGGGGTGCTGGTACAAGCGGACTTGAAAACTACAAATCAAAGTTAGGACTTGATGAAACAACATATGCGGGAACAATAGTTAAACAAGGCTTAAAAGCAAATTATCCTTATAGTATTGATATCACTCAGAATATTATATCTGCAAGGCAGAAGGGATGGACTAATCTTGTTTTAGTTGCTATTCATAGAAATTCTACAAATGATTCAAAGGGAACAGGTAAAGAAGGTATTTGGTCTGATACTTCTTTTAAAGAACCGTCTCTAAGTATAACAACAAAAGCTCCTTCCTGTAATGGAACATATGAAGAATTGTCTGCAGCTATCAGTTCTTATGAAGAAAAAATGAACAATGCTCCATATACTAATATGACAGAGGCATATGATGCATATGTTTTTGCTAATAAATGCGCTGATGCTATTCTTTATGGCGAAGCTACACAAGGAACATCAAAAATAAAGGAAGCTATTAATTCATTAGTCGTTGCAACAGATAATATGAAAAGCTGGACCTATAGAACTGGTACTGCAACTCAGGCTGCAGACTATTCTTATTCAAAAACTAGTATTAATTCAAATTATGATACTATGACTAATGTTGTATATACATTTGGT
>JAFUZY010000003.1 GCA_017476375.1 Eubacterium sp. | reverse complement strand
GGGTCCTTGATGGATGCCTTTGCAGTTGCCTTTGCCGCTGCAAGCGCAGCTCCGTCAACAGCCGCCTCAATCGGTTCTGTTGCATAAAGGCTGTTGATTGCCTCAACCTCGTCTGCAATTGCCTGAACGTTTTCAGGCTCGCTGTATACTGCGTTCTTTTCAGTCTCCGTCATATTGAGATACGGGAACTGAGTAGCGTTGGCAAGTGCTGTTGAAACTGCTTTCAGTGACGTTGTTGTGTAAACATCGCTTGCAAGTCCTTCAACGCCTACCTGACCTGCTGCGTTATACAGTGCTGTGAAATCTGCGCGTCCGCCATACTGAACAAGCTCGTTATATGCTGTTGTTAACGCTGTTGCAACCGCGTCGATTGCGCTCTGCTGTTCGGGACCGTAGTTACGAACGTTAACATCCGAATATGTTCCGCCGTTTGCGATTGCAGATGCGGCTGCCTCATACGCTGCCTTGAAGGTTGCCCAGCGGCTTGCGCTCCATCTTGCGTCCTTGTTGTCTGCCTTGTAGGTATTGCCGACTGCCTCATCAGCCTCAACTGCTGTATGTATGCTTGCATTTGTTGCAGCCTTTTCAAGTGCCTTATATGCGTTCCAGAGATTTGTGTATCTCGTCTGACATTCCGCTTCGATAGCCGTTGCGGTCATATCTCCGTAGTTCATATTTGCCCTTGCTGCCGAAAGAGCTGTTGAGAAGGCGTTCCAGGAATCGAGCTTGTACTGCTGCTCGTCTGCCTGAATTGCTTTACACTGCTCAATAAGCTCCATAAGAGGAGCAATATTCATAACATATGTTGTCTGAGTATAAGGTGTTCTGTTATGGGAATAGCCAACCCATTTAATTCCGCTGGGGGCGTATTTCCATGCGTAAACCATACCGAAGTTTGATGAAAGAGTGTGTTCCGTCATCATCGGAAGGGTTTCTGCCGAAAGAACTCTTTTTGATTCTCTCGGGATAAATACAGTGTAGTCAGCGTTTATATATGTTGTTCCGTTATGAGTTGTAACAGTACCGGTTCTTGCGCTTGTGCTTGTTCCCTGAGTTGACGAAAGAATTTCATCAACAGCGTATGAGGTATCTGTTATATCGTTTCCGTCCATATCTCTTCCAAGCCTTTCGGCAGAAGACCATGAAACTGTTAGATTCTTAAGAGTATATGTGCTGTTTTCCTCTGTTGATGCCGAAAGCATACCCGGATAGTTTTCGGGGTCCCCGATGCTTGCTGCACTTGGGTCTGCAAACCAGAAGCCTGCGCCGTTTTTCGCAATTTCACCTATTCCGTTTTCCGTGCTTTCATCATAGACGTTGATTGAATCAAGGTCTGCATCGTAGCTTTCCTTTGTAAACCACTCAAGAGTGGCGCCGCCAATATCAACGGTAAACGGCTCATATTGAGTTCTGAAAACAACGATGTTGTTGTTACGAACAAAGTTAAGTCTCCATCTTGAATTGCCCTCGGTTGAGTCAATTCTTGTTGAATCATTTGCAGTAAAGCTGCCGAAGGTTCCGTTTGTTATCTTATCGAAGGCAGGGCGAAGAAGATTGATTGCATTTATGATTGCTCTTGTTTTTGATTTGTATTCCGCAATCTTGTCAAGAACACAGTCCTTTGCAAGCATATTAACAGTCGGAACAAAACTGTTTGCCGCTGCTACTGCAGAAGCAAGGTCGGCATAGTTACCGTAGTCCTCTTCATTAAATTCACCTGCATAAGCAATCGCAGAATCCATTGAATAGCCGTTTGCGGTTGAAACCTCTGTTGCAGTGTTGATTCTGAGAGTATAAACAGCATTTCTAACATTTTCAAGCTGAGTCTCGGCAATTGCAGTATTTGCATCGCTGAGGTCGAGCTTAAATTTAGCGTTCGGATAATTTGCTTCTGCGCCCCAAACCGCAATTTTTGCATTTGCAATAACTGTTTCAATGTTTGAGGCTGTAAACGAATCGTTCGTGAACATAACCATATTTGCAATGGCATCATCAGCTTCGCCGATTGCAAGCTCGAGCTGAGTTGAATCAACCTTATCAATATCGGTTACCAGTTCAATCGCATTAAGGGAATCTGCAAGAAGCTGAGCATACTCGCTTGTTGCGGTTTCGTCAGTTTCGCTGTTATAGCCTGTTGTCTGAATAACCGAGAAAACTCTTACAGCCTCTTCATATACACTGACAAATTCAGCCCACGAATCAGCCTTGTAGCCCTCTGAGCCGTCCTCGTAGATACTCTTTTTAGCGTCCATCGCCCTTCTAAGCGCTGTATAACTGCTTGTGTCCTGAGTTGCGCTTGCAGCGTTAAGTGCGTTATATGCCTCTTCAATATCAGAAGCAACTGTTGAAAGAACGCTTAAATTACTGTAATCGTAAGCAGTCGGGTCAACAGATGTTGCAATATCGTATGCAGCAAGAAGATCTCTTAAACCACCCTGAGTGTATGTATTCTCCGCAACGGAAAGAGGAGACTGCTTTGCAGAGCTTTCCATAAGGTCGATTAAAGGCTTGTAGTTAACAACCGAAATCTGACCTGTCGGGCTCATAAATCTTGAATCGCTTGCACTGTCGCCTGTTAAAGCATACCAGTCAAGTGAATACGTTTTTGCGTATTCTTCCTGAGAGCCGTAGAATTTTAAAACATTTGCAAACGACGCCCAATAAGAAGTTGTTCCGCTGTTTTGCATAAGAATTTTTGCACTGTCTGAATAATCGCCGGCTTCACCCTTAACTCTGTTGAGGTTGTCGCTAGCGGTCATCGACCAAATCCAGTCTTTGCTTCTGTGGGTTGTTCCGTTGTGGGCATACCAAGCTGTGTTACCGGAATTTGCCTCGAGTTTAAAATATTCATTATCAGCATTATCCGAAGATGATTTTGAAGGATAAAGCTCGTAAACATATCTTGATTTATTGTAGCTTGTTTTTTTAGCCATTGCCATAACGGGCATTGACGCTGAATTTTTGCCGTCTAAAAGAAGAACAGAATTATTTGGATACCACAGTTCCATTTCAACATTCGCCGTTGTGTTGCTTGTTTTAACAGGCGTTTCCCAATAAAGAATATTTGAAACGCCGTTGTTTGCATATGCGGAATTGTCGCCGCTGTCATCCGGAAAATAAGGAGTTGCGAAAGTTGGGTTGTAGCTCCATTCCTTCATTGCGTTAACCTTTAGTCTGAGTGCCGTTGCATACTCATCAAGGTCTATATCAAGATTTCCGTATTTATATGCGTCATACGCCTTGTTAGCCGCAACATATGCATCGTATGCTGCAGTCATCTTTGTTTTAATTCCGCCGTTCATTGCGGTTTCATACTTGGCAATCGCCTGAAGGATTCTTCCCTCCGCAGTATCGGCAAGGCTTGACGCCGGATCGTCCTCCGGTTCCTCCTCGCCTTCCTCGCCTGTGTAGAAGGTTATATATCTGTATTCAAGTGCGCGAAGATAGTATGAATTATTACTGTCGCCTATTTTCATATAGTTAGCGTTCGGAAGTCCTTTTGCAAACTCGCCCAGAACATTGCTGTCGGTTGTGTAGAACTCTTCCTGAATAACATTCTTGGAATCGTCGGTTACATAAGCTCTTGCGTATGAGCCTGTGTATTCAATGATATAGTGGTAGTTAACGCCTGCCTGAATGTTATCACCCGAGGTCGCAACTCTCTTTGATGAGCCGCCGTCGCTGATGGTTGTATCATAAGAGAAGGATTTTCCGTTTGCATCCTGAGTGAAGGTTGAATAGCCGAACATACCCTTATTGTAGTTTGAAAGAACGTCGCCGTATGCGCCGATTTTCATAAATGTGTATGTACCGTCGGATGTAATATTATCCGTTGCATGAGTTCCGTCGATTGTTGCGTCCTTATATCTGAATGCAAAATCAATTTTAAATCTTTCTGCATTCTTAATCGGAATACCGCTGTTACCGTTTGCGTTGTATCCGCTCATATAAAGGTATCCGTCGGGGATATAGAGCGCGTCACTTTCCTTTTGAGCATTTCCGTTTCCGGTCCACACAGTTGTTGACCACGAGATTGGATTGCCCTGATTATTGTAGGTTGGAACCTCGCCGAGACTTCCGTTATCAACGGCATTGCCGATAGCCGAGAAATCAGAAGAAGCAACTGCAGTCCACTTTGTTGCAGCTTCTGCGGCGAACGGCATTGCAAGAATAGTCGGGAATGCCATAATAACCGAAAGAAAAACTGCAAGCGTTCTCTTAGTTAGTTTTCTCATAATTTTACCTCCGTTTGAGCACTGCTTTTGCAGAGCGATATACTCAATTCAATGGGCAGAATACCCCCATTAAATCAGATAGTGACTTAATAATATCATATTATAATATAAAAATCAATATTTTTTAAAAATTTGTTCATATTTATTTAATATTTTCAACCATATATCAAACAAAAAATGTGAGCAAACAAAAATTTTGTTTGATATATGATTATGGTATGTTGTATCGTTCTTTGTATATTTATTCGCTATATGCATTATTAGTTGTGTTTTTATACATATTTTACAACGTTTTTGCCGAATTTTTGCATAAGTATACAAAAATTCGTTAATTCTATTGCAAGTTATTCTTATGATGATATAATTAACGCAAATCAGCAAACGGAGGAATTTGTTATGAAAAAAACAAAATCGGAAATCAAAAAGGTTGTTCTCGCCTACTCAGGCGGACTTGATACATCAATAATCATTCCCTGGCTCAAGGAAAACTATAATAACTGCGAGGTTATTGCAGTTTCGGGAGATGTCGGTCAGGGAACCGAGCTTGATGGTCTTGAGGAAAAAGCGATTGCAAGCGGCGCGTCAAAGCTTTATGTTCTTGACCTCAAGGAGGATTATGTTGAAAATTATATTTTCCCCTGTCTTAAAGCAGGCGCGGAATATGAAAACTATCTTCTCGGAACCTCTCACGCTCGCCCCTGCATAGGAAAAGGGCTTGCCGAAATTGCGAAAAAGGAAAATGCAGATGCAATCTGCCACGGCTGCACGGGAAAGGGCAACGACCAGGTTCGTTTTGAGCTTGCGCTCAAAGCATATGCGCCTGAAATGCATATAATCGCCCCTTGGCGTGAATGGGATATTAAATCCCGTGAGGAGGAAATCGAATACGCCGAGGCTCACAATATTCCGCTTAAAATCAACAGGGAAACCAATTATTCAAAGGATAAAAACGTTTGGCATCTTTCTCACGAAGGTCTCGACCTTGAGGACCCGGCAAACGAGCCCCAGTACTTAAAAGAAGGATTCCTTGAGCTCGGCGTTTCGCCCGAATTGGCGCCCGACGAGCCAACATATATAACAATTCATTTTGAAAAAGGTATTCCGACTGCAATAGACGGCAAAGAGACGAAGGCGCTTGCCCTTGTTGAAAAGCTTAATGAAATAGGCGGAAAAAACGGAATCGGGCTCCTTGACATTGTTGAAAACCGCCTTGTCGGAATGAAGAGCCGCGGTGTTTATGAAACGCCTGCAGGAACAATTCTTTATAAAGCACATGAGCTTCTTGAAATGCTTACCCTTGACAAGGAAACTCAGCACTATAAAAAGCTTGTTGCTCAAAAATACGGCGAGCTTGTTTACAACGGCTTATGGTTCTCGCCGTTAAAAGAGGCAATTGACGCATTTGTTGATAAAACACAGGAAACCTGCACGGGCGATGTTAAGCTCAAGCTCTATAAAGGAAATGTTATGAATGCAGGAATAACCTCGCCATTCAGCCTTTACGATGAAAACATCGCCTCCTTCGGAGAGGACGGCGGCGCATACAACCAGGCTGACGCCGCAGGCTTCATTAACCTCTTCGGTCTTTCAACAAAGGTTAAGGCTCTGCTTGATGAACAGCGTGAATTGTGAGAAGTTGCGAGTTCCGAGTTGCGAGTTCCGAGTTGTCGGTTACTCGCTCCGCTCGGACAATAAATTCCGCTTAAAGCGTGATGCGTGATAAAATTATACAAATAGTATTAAGGAATGATTATGGCACAGTTATGGAAGGGCAGGTTCAAAAAGGAGCTTGCAAAAGAAACAAATGATTTCAACTCTTCAATATCCTTCGACTGCCGAATGTTTGAAGAGGATATAAAGGGCAGCATTGCGCATGCAACAATGCTCGGCGCCTGCGGTGTAATTCAAAAGGAAGAGAGCGAAAAAATAGCCTCTGAGCTTTCAAATATTCTCAACGAAATAAAAAGCGGAGAGCTTGAAATTGATATGAGCGCCGAGGATATCCACACCTTTATTGAGGGCGATCTTACATCAAGGCTTGATTCGCTCGGAAAAAAGCTTCACACCGCCCGTTCAAGAAACGACCAGGTTGCGCTTGATATAAGAATGGTGTTAAAAAAAGAAACCGATAAAATAATAAATATGCTCAAAAAGCTTGTATCGGTTTTAGTTTTAAAGGCGGAGGAAAACAAGGAAACCATTATGCCGGGCTACACCCATCTTCAGCGCGCCCAGCCGATAACCCTTGCCCATCATCTACTTGCCTATTGCTTTATGCTGCTTCGTGATATTTCAAGACTTGATGACGCAAAGAAAAGAATGAATTTTTCGCCCCTCGGAAGCGGTGCGCTCGCAGGAACAACCTACCCGATAAACAGGGATTTAACCGCCGACCTTCTTGGTTTTGAAGGCCCTTGCAAAAACTCGCTTGACGGCGTTTCCGACAGGGATTTCTGTATTGAAATTGCAAGCGTTCTTTCGCTCGTTATGGTTCATCTTTCCCGCTTTTGTGAGGAGATAATTTTATGGTGTTCATGGGAGTTTAAATTCATTGAGCTTGACGATGCTTTTTCAACAGGCTCCTCCATTATGCCCCAGAAGAAAAACCCCGATATTGCCGAACTTGTTCGTGGAAAAAGCGGAAGAGTTTTCGGTGATTTAACAACTCTTTTAACGATTATGAAGGGGCTTCCCCTTGCATACAACAAGGATATGCAGGAGGATAAGGAGGCAATTTTTGATGCAGTTGACACGGTTAAAATGTGCCTCTGCGCCTTTACCCCTATGATTGAAACAATGAGCGTGCTTAAAGAGAATATGCGAGCTGCAGCAGCAAAGGGATTTATCAACGCAACCGACTGCGCAGACTACCTTGTTTCAAAGGGTCTTCCCTTCCGCGACGCCTATAAGGCAACCGGAGAAGCAGTTGCGCTCTGTATTGAAAACGGCTCAACGCTTGAAACGCTTTCGCTCGAAGAATATAAATCCGTCTGCCCTCTTTTTGAATACGATGTTTTTGATGCGATAAACCTTGAAAAATGCGTTTTTAACCGAATTTCAAAAGGCGGACCCGCAATTGAAAGCGTTGAAAACCAGATAAAAGAAATCAAAGAAAACATATACAATCAGTAATATTTTGTTGAAATCAAGGATGTTTTGCAATAGTGGCAAAACATCCTATAATTTTATTGACGATTTTGCTAAAAGAGTCTATAATATCTAATAATGATTTAAAATTTACAAAAGGATAATTATATGAGCTACAGAATTATTGCAGATTCCTGCTGCGACAAAACTGCCCGTATGGCGGATTGGAAAAACATAACCTTCGTTCCCCTGACCCTCTCAATCGGGGATTATGTTATTATGGACGATGAGAATTTTGACCAAGACGATTATATCAAGCGAACCCTTGAACACGGCGATGTTGCAAAAACCGCCTGTCCCTCCCCCGAAGCGTGGGCTGAGGCGATTGATTGCGAAGAGGACGATATTTATCTTTTAACTATAACGGACAAGCTTTCGGGAACATATAACAGCGCGCTTCAGGGCGTTATGCTCTATAAAGAGGACCACCCCGAAAGCACAAAGAATATTTATGTTTTCAATTCCCTTGCCACATCGGGAATCGAAAGCCTTACTGCTGAAAAAATCAAGGAGCTTGGCGATTCCGGAAAGGATTTTGAAAGCATTGTTAAAATCGTTGATGATTTCATTCTCAACCATACCGCTCTTTATTTCTGCCTTGAATCCCTTGATGTTTTAAGAAAGAACGGCAGGCTTTTTGCTCTTGCCGCAACTCTTCTGAAAAAGCTCAGGCTCAAGATGATTTTTGAAAGAACTCAGCAGGGCAACATAAAGCTTGCAGGTCAGGATTTGGTGATGAATCGCTCTCTTATAAAAATGGCAGGAATTATAGCCGAAAATGTTGAGGGAATCGACCTTTCGGACAAAAGACTCATAATTTCCCATGTTTGCTGCCCCGAAAAAGCGGAATTTCTAAAAGAGAAAATTGAAGCAAAAGTTAATTTCGGTGATATTGAAATTCTTAAATGCTCGGGTCTTAATTCAACCTATGCAAGCAACGGCGGAATAATTGTTTCGTACACAAAGTAAAATGAGAGAGCTTTCATTTTTAATTGATGAAGAGAACGACGGCGTTCAGATTCGGGATTATTTAAGAAATTTCGGCGTTTCCGCCGCCCTTTTAACAAAGCTTAAGCAAACCGAAAACGGAGTTACCAGAAACGGGAATTTTGCAAAAACGATAGACAGACTCAATCAGGGCGATGTTCTTAAAATAAGAATTGAAAACAGCGGTCATATGCCAACGCCGACAAAGATGGATATTGAGGTCTGCTATGAGGACGAGGATATTCTTGTTTTAAACAAACCCGCCTTCCTTCCCGTTCATGAAAGCCACAATCACAGGGGCGATGCGCTATCTAATTTTGTTTCATACTACTTAAATGAAGATACGGCTTTCCGCGCTGTTTTCAGGCTCGACAGGGACACAAGCGGACTCATTCTTATCGCAAAGCACGAGCTTTCCGCATCCAAGCTTGCAGGAAGAATAAAAAAGGATTACTACGCAGTAGCAGAAGGCGAAATCAAAGAGGGCGGAACAATTAATCTTCCGATTGCCCGTTGCGGCGAAAGCATAATAAAAAGAAGGGTTGATGAAAACGGTGAAACGGCGATAACGCATTATCAGCCGATAAGCACAAAAAACGGCAACACACTTCTGAAAATCAACCTTGAAACAGGAAGAACGCATCAGATAAGAGTTCATTTTTCGCATATCGCCCATCCCCTTCTCGGCGACGAGCTTTATGGCGGAAAAACCGAGCAGATAAGCCGGCAGGCGCTCCATTGCAAAACGATTTATTTCACCCATCCGATAACTGAAAAAGAAATGATAATCGACTGCGACTTTCCCGAGGACATAAAAAAGCTGATTTATGTTCAATTGGGGACAGTCCCCAATTGAACACATTAAAGCGTTAAAGTGTTTTAAAAATATATCCTTGAAAAAGAAAATAACTATGGTAAAATAGACTTATAGAAATAAAAAAGAGGGATGAGAAAATGAAAATAACGCCAAGTTCGGATATAGACTTCAATCTTTTAAAAAAAGGAATTTTTCTCAGCAAAATTGACGACGATATAACAACCTATGATATAAGGATGAAGGAACCGAACCGAGAAACGGTTATGACTAATTCCGCAATCCACACAATTGAGCATATTTTTAAAGCATATGCTCAAAAAACCGAATTTGCCGATAACATCATCTTTTTCGGACCGATGGGCAGCAGAACGGGTTTCTATCTTTTAACAAGAAATCTTTCCGATAACTATTCCATTCAGTTTATAAAAGATGCTTTTCAGCATATTGCCGATTTCTGGGGAATGATTCCGAAGGCGTCGCCAAACGAATGCGGCAACTGCCTTGAACACAATCTCCCCCAGGCAAAGGAAGAGGCAAAGGAATTTCTTGAGATTATCAGGGATTGGAAAAAGGAAGACCTTGAGTATCCTGAGCAGACAGAAGAACCTGTCTGATAATTGAAAATTGAAAATGCAAAATTGAAAATTTCGGGACCTGCGGTCAGCAATTATGACAAACAAAGGAAGTCGCTCTTGCGGCTTCCTTCGTTTTTGCTGCCCTATATCTTATCAGTTAAACTGTTAAGACCGTTAGTAATTTCTGATTAAATAAGCATAATCCTTTGCATTAACAACTCCGTCATCAACAACATCGAGCGATTCACATTCTTCGTTCAGAAAATCAGCGAAGGTTAACGAGGTTGTTTTGCCGTTTTTGTTTGTTAATTCTATTTCTGTTCCGTTAAATGAAGAAATATCATAATTTGAAAGCGCATCAAGACTGATAATTGCATTTAGAATTTCCGCAGTTGCAGAATCATATTCCTCTTGACTTAATCCGCTGTTTATCAGCTCTTTATATCTGTTAACAAGCGCATTTAAGCTTTCAAGTGATTCCTTTGTATACTCTGCTTTTGAGTATTCTTTCGCTTCATCAATCGCAGAAAGCAAAGTATAATTATCTGTTGAATAAGCAGTAAAATGAATGTTTGCAGTCTTCAGGCATTCGTTTCTGCTGCCAAATTCAACATTTTCCCACTCTCTCTTTGTACCGTTAAAGTAAATATTTGTTAATTTTGGGCATTCATAAAATGCGTCTTCTCCAATACTCAAAAGATTATTGCTTAATGATATATTTGATAAGTTTTCACAATAATAAAACGCATGTCTTCCAATGATTTCAACATTTGGCAGATTTACAAATTCAAGTGATTTGCAACCACTAAATGCAGAGTGTTCTATTTTCTCAATAGAACTATTAACAAATTCTTTGATTCCTGTGCTTGATAAACCATTACCTGCAATTGTATTTACTTCTGAAATATCAATATTGCTTAACTCCTCGCATTTTGAAAAAGCGCATATACCAACATTTTTTATATTACCGCCGAAAACATCCGTCATATACTTACAGCCGAAAAACGCATAATAATCTATATCTGTGCAGGTTTCAGGCAAAGTTACAGTACGCAGATAATTTGAATACTTATCTGAATTAACAAACTCTTTGTCGTCCCTTTGGGTAAAAACCCGTTCGCCGATAGCCTTAACTGTTATTCCGTTAATCTTTTCCGGTATAACAAGGTTGGATGAGTTACCGGAATATGATGTAATTGTTCCGTTTTCATCAATGGTAAACCTGCCTTCGTCGCTTGCATATTTAACATAGAATTTGCTTTGTGCTATGTCACTGTCAAGAAAACCTTTATAGGAAGCAACAGCAACAATAACGCAAGGACGGTCAAGAATTATCTCACCTGTATACTTTGTCTTTGATGTCAGCTTGTATTCATTATCAGATTTATCATAATCATATATCTGATAGTAAATATCCGAACCACTTGATTTATTTATTTTAAGTTTAGTGCCTTCATCATATACACCGTCAGAAAGGCTGAAGGTTGGTGCAGCCGGCTTTTCATACATATCAAACTTTTTGATCTTACCGAGATATAAAGCAGGTGCTCCGTAAAAGTGTTCAGGTGCATTAATATCCCTGCCGTTGATTTGCAGAAATTCTTTTATTTCCTGAGGCAAAGCGTTAGGATTTTTAGACAAAACATTAGCGGCAGCAGCTGTTACAAATGGCGTTGCCATTGATGTGCCTGACATTTCAACATATGAATCAAGATAAAACCAATGTGCACTGCTTATGTTAACACCGGGAGCAATGATATCTACACATTTTCCATAGTTGCTCCACTCAGGTATTTCATCATTTTCATCCATAGCGGCAACAGTAATACATTCTTTATACTGCGCGGGAGCCAGATTGTAGCAATCCTTGCCTTCATTTCCGGCAGCAACACAACAGGTAATACTATGCATTTCTAAAAAATCATATATTTCATGCTGAACATCATATGACGGATTTCCCCAGTTTGCAGATAAACTTAGATTAATTATTTTGCAGTTGTCATAATACGCTTTCCTTACTCCTTGCATAACACTCAGTATTGTACCTAAACCATATTTGTTTAAAACCTTGTAACCTGATATTTTTACATTTTTTAATGTATTCTGAGCAATAATACCTGCTACGTGAGTTCCATGACCGTTATCATCATCTTCATTCTTAGTTCTTCCTGTGTCGCTTACATTAAAATCAGTTCGGATTATTCGGTCTTTGATTTGTTCATGGAACACTGCTACACCCGTATCAACAACTGCTACCTTGACTTCTGGAAGCAAACTTGCCAATCCCATACGCATTTTGAATGTTGTGTTAAAACCGATTGCCGCACTGCCCCAAGAGGTGCTGCTTGTAGAGCCTTCTATAGCAGCAGCGCTGACATCTTCACTATTGTTATCCGCAACAGATACAACAGCATCCGGATTAGCAAATTCAATATTGTCCTGTTTATTGTAGTAATCCAGCGCATCAAGCGTGCTTTCCAAATCATCAAACTGAACGATATATAGTCCGTCAAAATATGGTATTATTTCCAACGAATCAAGCTTATCAACATTTTCACCTTTGACGATTAATCTATGCGTTTGATAAGGCTGATAAAGAGTTATTGAATCATCATTGATTTCAACTTCGTAACCGAGTTTTTCGGCATATGCTTTATTTACCGTTTTGCTTTTGGTTGAAACTGAAATATCCTCTGCGCAATTTTCAATAAGCGTTTCTGTTGGAATTGAAAAATCGTCGCCTTTGATTTTAACACCGTCGTACTCATCAAGTATTATTTCTGAAACATATTCATCGTCGTATTTTTTTGTAAGCTCGGCAAAGCTTTCGGAAATTTTTGCTGCTTGCTGTTTTTCTTTTTCATCTGCAAACAGATTGACGCTTTTAAAAGCTATCGGAATAACAAGAATTAATGCTAAAAAGCAGCATAAAATTTTCTTCATTTTATCACTCCCTCTATATGTATGTACTTTTTAGCACCCAAAACCTTACACTTTTTTCCAAAATTTTTATAAAATTTAAAAAATTTTAGCGTATACAAGGGGTCTGACCCCTTGTATATTAATGAAATATTGCAAGCAATATGAAATAATTTGCGTTAGCAAATTGTGAAGTACCGCGCTTTGCTCGATATGAAATAAAATTAATCCTACATACATATGCCGCAGGCTTATTTCATTGCGAAGCAATTTCATATTCCTAAGGAATATTTCTTTAATCCGCAAGGATTAATTTAATTGGGAGAACCTTCTTCACGAAGGTTCTCCCAATAAGCATCCTTTTTAATCAATAAATAGTCCTCTGAAATTCGGCTCAACAAGAGGAAGCCCGAGGTTTTCAACAGTTTTCTTAACTCCCCTTTGCCCAACTGCGCTCTTAACGGGATTTCCCGAAAAATTTAGATAATAAACAGTTAAATCCGGGAAGGTCGGGAAGGATTCGTTTTCAACCGCAACGCCGAGTTTATCAAATCTGAAAGTGAATCTTCTCTCATGGGCGCTTTCAACGGGTCTTATCCAAAGCTTAAGACTGCCGTCCTCCTGCCAAGCCGCCTGGGAAAACGCATGGTAATTAAGGTCTGCAAGGTGGATTTCGCTCTCCTTAAGCTCTCCGTTAAATCCTGCTTCAATGGTGTTTTCATAATTCTTTTCCTTCCAGGTGAAAAGAAGAGAATCATCTTTGAAGCTGAATCTCATCATATTGAGATTGCCCGGCTTATTATATAGCATCTGAGTTGTTGTAACCGTAATAACCGAGGTGTATTCATTTGTTTTGCAGCTGATGGTTCTGCCTTCAATTTCCTTTTCAATTTCATACTTTCTCGGTTTAACGGCAAGCTTTTCCATTTCAAGAGAAGCAATTTTTTTATCAAGCTCATCGCTTGCCTCTTTATCTTCCTCAAGCTCCTGACTTTTGAAACAATTCGGGAAATATTTCCAGAAAACATCCATAACCTTGTAGTCCTCTGCCTCGCCGCAGTTAAGAATAACAAGTCCGTCGTAATCAGGGAAGAAAAAGCATCTCTGACCAAAGAGTCCGTCAGCTCTGAAGGAATTTGCAATCTGGTTTTTCCAGAACTGGAAGCCGTAGCCGTTTATTATATCCCTTGCGCCGTCGTGAACAGAGTCGGTCTGCTTGCTGAGCGCTTCCTTAACCCAGTATTTGGGAATGAGCTGAGTGCCGTCTATCCATTTACCCTCGTGGATATAGGGCAAAAAGAATTTTGCAAGGTCCTCGCTTCTCATATAGCAGCCCCAACCGCCTGCACTGTTGCCTTTTCCGTCCGCCTCCCAGAAGGGTTTTTCAATACCAAGCGGCTTAAACATCTTTTCATCAAGATAATCAAGCGCACTCTTGCCCGTTACCTTCTTAACAATTGCAGAAAGCATAAAGGTGTTTTCTGAAATATAATTAAACTTTGAGTTCGGGGGAAGCATAAACGGAGCTTCAAAAAAGAGATGAATCCAATCGGTTTTGCCTTTTTCTTCAAAAACCGTTATAAGCTTATCGCTCCTCATTGTTAAAAGCATCTTAACCGTTAATGCTTTATTAAACGGCCTTCTTAAAACCGTTTTATATTCAGGGAAGAAATCAACAACCTTATCATCAAGCTTAATCAATCCCTCGTCAACTGCAAAGCCAACTGCAGTTGATGTCAGGCTCTTGCTCATTGAATAAAGCACATGGGGATACTCGGCAGCATAGGGCTTAAAAAATCCCTGAGCGCATATTTTATCGTGGCGAACAACGGTAAAGCTCTGCAAGCCGAGTTTTTTTGAGGTTATTTCATTTAAAAATGCTGTTATAGCACGGCTGTCAACATTAACTTCTTCCGGCTTAACATGCTCAAGTTTTGTGTTTTTCAGCATAACGCACTCCCTGTAATTAAAATATCACATATATTTTATAACACATCAACCTATACAATTTCAAGTATTTGATTGATTTTATACTGCGCAAAACAAAACTTAGAAATATATTTTTAATTCGCTTGATTTTTAAAAATATAGGTGTATAATGAATATTTGTAATAGTATTGTAACTTTTTAAATCTTTTTGTAATATTTCAGGGATGAGCTATGAAAAAGCACTTTTTTAAGATAATTTCTGTTTTTCTTTCGTTAATTATGGCTTCATCAGCCTTTTCAATATCCGCATATGCCGTTTCGGAATCGGATATGAAATCAAAGGTTGTTTCCGTTGCCCAAAACGAGGTTGGATACGAAGGAACGGGAAGCTATTCAAAATACGGCGAATGGTACGGCTATCAGGGCGCCTGGTGCACAACCTTTGTTCTCTGGTGTTTTAACAAAGCCGGCGAAAACCTCGGAGTTAAGCTCTATGGAAAGATTGTTCCGAGCGGCGGAAACTGCAATTCAATGATAAGCTGGTATTCAAACCGAGGAAGATACCACAGGAGAACCTCTGACTATACCCCTAAAAAGGGCGATTTGGTTTTCTTTGACTGGAGCGGCAACGGCTCTTCCCAGCATGTTGGCATTGTTAAATCCGTTTCAGGAAGCACTGTAAAAACAATTGAGGGAAACTGCTCGGGAAAGGTTAAGGAAAAAACATACACAACCTCGGGCTCGAAGCCATATGCAAACGTCAGCTCAATAATGGGCTACGGCGCTCCCGACTGGGCGTCGGTTTCAGGAGGATCCTCATCAAATACAACGAAAAAGAAGAAAACGACCAAAAAGGCGACAACAAAGAAAGCAACAACAAAAAAGAAATCAACAACGAAGAAACAGACTGCTAAAAAACAAACCGCAAAGAAAAAAACAACAAAAAAAGAAACTGAGAAAAAAGAAACAACCTCAGCCACAACTGCTAAAACAACTTCGCCCTCAACAACAAAAGGCGCGCTTGCTCCAAAGGATATGAAGCTTCATGCTGCAACAACAGATTTGCAGATTGGTGACAGCGTTAAGCTTGAATACTCGGTTGAGCCCCTTGGCGCTCAGGCAGTTGTCGGTTATTTCTGCGACGAAGAAAACATAATCGATATCGAACAGGGCGGCGTTATCAAGGCAACTGGTGAAGGCGTTGCAACGGTTGTTGTTTGCGCAAACGATGAAATCTACCGTCAACTTGATTTCACGGTTTCATCAGTAAGCTCAAAGGTAACAAAACACACTCCCGACACTCCTCTTGATACATTTGAGCCTTCAACAGGACTTTCGGAAAAGTCATTCAGCCAAAAGCTTATGAGCATCGGAATAAACGCTGAAAAGCTCAAGGCTCATATTCGGTATTTAATAATCCCTGCATACATAATCGGAATAACGCTGATTGTTTCACTTGCAATTATTTTCGTTAAGGCAATTGCGAATTCCGTCAGAAGAAAAAAAGTCGCAAAGGAAGAAAGCAGCGAAAATTAATTTCTTGATTAAAATTATAATATGATGTATACTACTACTGCTATAAATCAACACGGAGTTTAAATATGGACGAAAATAAAGAAAAAAGAATATACAAGGACAATCGCTTTAACAACATTATGAAATTTTTCATAATAGTTATGGTTGATTTCTGTATGTTCTCAGTATCATATATTCTTGCAGGACTTGAAAGCCTGAAAGGCTTTAACGCAGGTCCGTATAATGCACTAGCATTTTCATATCTGCATTTCCTTCTTGCCGGTTTCTTTGCGGTTGCAATAAACTATGCTCTCGGCTTATACAGAAGTGTTTGGAGTTTTGCAGGAACAGACGAAATAGTTCGAGGAGCAATTGCAGCAATGTTTGATACGCTGATGCTTTTCGGACTCGACAGAATCCTTTTCGAGGCGATTCTTAATTATAAAGGGCATCTTGTTTTCTGGCGATACATAATGGTTTTCTTCTTCGCTCTCGTTTCAATCGTTGCGCCGAGAATAGGCTTCAGAATTATCAGAAGAGTCAGAAATCTTTCAAACCGAAGAAATCCCGACAATGAAAGAATAATGATAGTCGGAGCGGGATTTATGGGTAACTTTGTTATTGATTCCCTTGCTAACGACGGATATAAAAACGGAACGCCTGTTATCGCAGTTGACGATAATCCTGCAAAAAAACACAAAAAGATTAACGGCGTTAAGGTTGCCGGAGCCTGCAAGGATATTCCCGAGCTTGCTGAGGAATACAAAATAGACCAGATTATTCTTTGCCTCCCCTCCGCGTCACCTGCCAGACACAAAGAAATACTCAACCTTGCAATGCAGACAAATGCGAAGGTTAAAATCAGCCCCTCGGTTGAGGATATGCTTGAGGACGGCGGCAAGCGCAAGGTCCGCAATGTTGAAATAACCGACCTTCTTGCCCGTGACGAGGTTCACCTTGACAAAAAGGTTTGTCGCTATCTTATCGGCAAAACCATTCTTGTAACGGGCGGCGGCGGCTCAATCGGCTCTGAAATCTGCAGGCAGGTTGCAAGATACGACCCAAAGTGTATTGTTATATTCGATATATATGAAAACTGCGCATTTGAGCTTCAAAACGACTTAAATGATAAATACAAGGATATTATTGATATAAATGTTCGCATCGGCTCTGTTCGTGATTTGGACAGGCTCAGAGAGGTTTTTGAAGAGTTTCACCCCGATGTTGTTTTCCATGCTGCTGCGCATAAGCATGTTCCGCTTATGGAAGACAGCCCCTGTGAAGCAGTTAAAAACAATGTTTTCGGAACATATAATGTTGCCCTTGTTGCAGATGAATTCAAGGTTCCGAAAATGGTTATTCTTTCAACCGATAAGGCAGTTAACCCAACCAATGTTATGGGCTGCACAAAAAGATTAACCGAAATCATCGTTCAGTATATGAACAAAAAAAGCGAAAACACCGAATACGCCGCAGTTCGTTTCGGAAATGTTCTCGGCTCCCACGGTTCGGTTATTCCGATTTTCAAAAAGCAGATTGAAGAGGGCGGTCCCGTTAAGGTTACCCACCCCGATATAACAAGATACTTTATGACTATTCCCGAGGCTGCGCAGCTTGTTTGTCAGGCAGGCGGACTTGCAAAGGGCGGCGAGGTTTTTGTTCTTGATATGGGCGAGCCTGTCAGAATAATGGACCTTGCTAAAAACCTTATTCATCTTTCGGGATTTTCCGAAGAGGAAATCGGAATTGAGATTGTTGGCCTTCGTCCCGGCGAAAAGCTTTATGAAGAGCTTGCTATGGACAGCGAAATGGCAACAAGAGAAAAAACAGCAAACGAAAAGATTTATGTCACTCAGCCGATGGATATTGATGAAAAAAGATTTGAAAAAATGCTTGCTTCCCTTGAAGATATAAACGAAGAAAATGTTCGAGAGAAGCTTATGGAATACGTTCCGAATTATCATCCGGCAGATAACTAAAAACAGCACTCAAAAGAGTGCTGTTTTTTTAATTGAATATTGAGAATTGAAAATGAAGAATATTTGGTCGCTGCGCTCCGATTATATTCTTACAGATATGTTGTTTTCTTTGAGATATTCTTTGAGCTTCGGAACGGGGAGCTCGTTGAAATGGAAGAGGCTTGCCGCAAGAACCGCATCGGCTTTTCCCTTTGTTAAAACATCAAGAAAATGTTCAGCCCTTCCTGCGCCTCCCGAAGCGATAACGGGTATGCCAACGCTTTCGGAAACAGCCCTTGTCAGCTCGATGTCGTAGCCTGTTTTCTGACCGTCCTTATCCATTGAGGTTAAAAGGATTTCTCCTGCTCCTCTCTTATATGCCTCCTCAGCCCATTTAATTGCATCAATACCCGTTGGTATTCTTCCGCCGTTGAGATAAACCTCCCAGGAGGCTCCGTTTCTTTTAGCGTCAATTGCGCAAACAACGCACTGAGAACCGAATTTATATGCTGCGTCATTAATCAATTCGGGATTCCTGACTGCTGCTGAATTAACCGAAATCTTATCAGCCCCTGCTCGCAGAAGCTCTTTGAAATCATCTGTTGTTGTTATTCCTCCGCCAACCGTAAACGGTATAAAAACCGAATTTGCAACACGGCTGACAATATCAATCATCGTGCTTCTTCCTTCATGACTTGCCATAATATCAAGCAAAACAAGCTCGTCAGCTCCCTGCTTATCATATGCCTTTGCACATTCAACCGGGTCACCTGCATCACGCAGCCCAACAAACGAAACGCCCTTAACAACTCTGCCGTTTTTAACATCGAGGCAGGGTATTATTCTTTTTGCATACATATCCTAACCCTCCACAAAGTTTTTAAGCAGCTTCAAGCCGGCTTCACCGCTCTTTTCAGGATGAAACTGAGTTGCACATACTTTGCCCTTCTGAACTGCGCAACAGAAATCAATTCCGTATTCTGTTTTACCTGCGACGATTTCGTCATTTGCATCTTTAAGGCAGAAGGAATGAACGAAATAGAAATAACTGTTTTCTTCAATACCGCTGAAAATCCCCTTATTCTGTTTAATCGAAACCGAATTCCAACCCATATGGGGAACTTTTAAGCCCATATCATCAGAGAATCTTTCAATTTTGCCCTTGAAAACACCCAAGCCCTCAACATCGGGACTTTCATCACTTTCTTCAAAAAGAAGCTGCAGTCCGAGGCATATTCCGAGAAAATTCTGATTTCCCGAAGCCGCATTTTTTATAGTCTCTTCAAGTCCCCTGCTTCTGATTGAAGCCATCGCGTCGCCAAATGAGCCAACGCCCGGCAGAATAACATGGGAAGCACTTTCGATAACAGCCTGATCATCTGTTACAATGCTTTCACATCCGAGAAAATCGAGCGCCTTTTTAACACTCTGAAGATTTCCTGCCCCGTAATCAATAATCGCAACCATATTGTTCTCCTAAAAGTTAGTGACTATATAATAACACATATAATAACAATTGACAAATACATTTTATTTTGCTACAATAGTCGAGCACATTTCATTTGTGCGTTGCACAAATGAAAATTACGAATTACGAGTTATGAATAATGAATAAACGGTGCTGCCGCACGGGCATTATATCAACTTTTTATTGTCCGAGGCGAAGCCGAGTAACCTTAATTCCTCATTCCTCATTCCTCATTCATCATTTCGAGCATAGCTCGATTATATATGGAGACGTATCGAAGTGGGGACGTTTGCGAGCGCTGCCTGCGGCAGATGAAGCGAGCAATAAGGAGTGGCAGCGGTCAAAATTTGCAGCCGCTCCAAGGCTAAGCAAATTTTGGGCACCGCAACAGGACATAACGGGGCGCCCCGTTCGAATGTTTATTACAACAAATAACTCTTCTGAGTTTATATATGGAGACGTATCGAAGTGGTCATAACGGGGCTGACTCGAAATCAGTTAGGGAGCAATCCCCCGCGAGTTCGAATCTCGCCGTCTCCGCCAAAGGAAAAGCAGTCTAACGCAGTTAGGCTGCTTTTTCTTTAAGGAGCAAGAGATGAGAAACGAACTCCGGTTTCGCAGACCGAAGGTTGCACGAAATCGGGAGAAAGCCCCAGTGGGGCTTTCGATAGTTGAGAGGAGAATCTCGCCGTCTCCGCCAAAGGAAAAGCAGTCTAACACAGTTAGGCTGCTTTTTCTTTAAGGAGCAAGAGATG
>JAFUZY010000038.1 GCA_017476375.1 Eubacterium sp. | reverse complement strand
TTCTTTCTTGCACGGTCTGCCTTTCTTGTGTATTGCCTCTCCTGCGGCTATTCGCCGTTGCTTTTTGTTGTATCGTGTTTTGAAATTCCGCACTTCTTGATAACTAAATCCTAACGCCTTACTTATCTCTCTTAAGCTCTTACCATTGTTCCACATCTCTATGATTTCGTTTTCATAATTGATTATGTTTCTATATTTTCTTGCCATAACAAAACCTCCTATTGTAGTTTCTTTCATTCTACCATAGGAGGTGCTGTTTTTCTATTGTCTACTTTTTACGGACTTGTTCAACTGTTTAGTCGCTGCGTTTTAGCTTTAGTATTTAGAGTATTTAACAAAGGAGAAGGCTATTCCCTTATCGCTTGAAGTGCCTAAAACCTCTTTTGAATACCTGCTTTTATCAAATTCAGGAAAATAGGCGTCTGCATCAGGACAATCAGCTTCAATCTCAGTTAAATAAATCGAATCGGCATAAGGAAGAAAGGTTTTATAAATCGACTCACCGCCGAGTATAAAGCATTTATCCTCGCCTGCAAGCTGAATTGCTTTTTCAATGCTGCCTGCAACCTCGGCGCCCTCAGCCTTATATTCGCTGTTTGAGGAAATAACAATATTTCGTCTGTTCGGGAGCGCTTTGGGAAGGGATTCAAAGGTTTTTCTTCCCATAATAACGGTTGAGCCCGTTGTTGTTTTTTTAAAAAACTGCATATCCTCTTTGAAGTGCCAAATCAGTTCATTATTTTTGCCAAGCTCAAGGTTTTTTCCAACCGCTGCAATCATTTCAATGCTCATATTGTTCACCTACTGAGCAATTGGAAAAGCTATCTTTCCCATATGCTCATATCCTATCAGTTTAACATCCTTGCAGTCCTTTGAATTATCAAAATCAAAGAAATCCTTAACCTCGGGATTTAGCCAAAGCTCAGGTGCGGGCAAATCTCCCATTTCGTCAAAACGCCTGATTTGCTCCTTGATTCCGTCAACCTGATTAACATAGATATGTGCGTCTTTAATGCTCCAGTCCATTGTTCCCGGCTGCAAACCGCAAACCTTTGCAAGCATATTAAGAAGGGTTGCATACTGGGTTACATTAAACGGCAGACCGAGCGGAACATCGCAGGAACGCTGATGCACCCAGCAGTTGAGCTTGCCGTCCGTTACATCCCATTCGCTTGACCAGACGCATGAAGGAAGAACTGCTGTGTTCAGATAATCGTTCTGCCATAGGGTCATAACCATACGGCGGTCCTCGGGATGATTTTTCAGCTTTTCAATCAATTCCTGAGTCATCGAGAATTTGTTTACGATATAGCCGTATGCCGTTCCGATTGTGTGGGCAAATTCCTTGGGAAATTGCTTGTGAATAACCTGTTTTTTGAGTGTTCCGTTTTCATCGGGAAGCATCTGGGTGGCTGTCCATATACCTTCTTCGTCTATTTCCCATTCATCCCAGATATGAACATTTCTTTCCTGAAGCCAGCGAACGTCGTTTGACTGCGCCTGATAAATCCAAAGCATTTCAAGAACAGCCTGGCGGATGAAAAGCTGTTTTGTTGTTAATATCGGATATTCCTTTGATAAATCGAAATGAAAGTGATGCGAAGGAACCTTGATAGTGTTGATTCCTGTTCGATTTTCAACCTCAACTCCCTCGCTGAGTATTCTTTTGCATAAGCCGATGTAATCCTTATCCCACTGTGACATAATCTTCCTCCGACAATATTATTAATGTTATTATAACAGGTTTATATATAAGTTTCAAGGTTTGAGAGTGAAGAGTGGAGAGTGTAGTTTCGGGTCGCAAGCGACGATTATAATTGTCCGAGCGTAGCGAGTAAACCGAAATGCCGAAGGCAATTAATGCCAACGGCAATTCACGCGATTTATCGCAATTCATTCAACAGTGCGTTTTGCGTTCCCTCAAATCAATGGGGACATTCCTCTGAAAGAGGTGTGTCCCCTTGATTTGACGGTTGGTCTACCTAACTGATGGAAAAAGGCGAAACACCTCATCCGTCACTTCGTGACACCTTCCCCTCAAGGGGAAGGTGTGAGGCTTATCGACCGCCGAGGGTGCAGTAAAAAGGGTGCGTCTATTCGTTCGCCATGGGGACGCACCTCCGAACG